>QILJ01000544.1 GCA_003233295.1 Ignavibacteria bacterium
CAATTGCAATTGCAATACCTCCAAGTGACATTATATTTGCATTAATGCCTTGTATCTTCATTATAATCAATGCTCCAAGAATCGCTGTGGGCAATGTAAATATTGCAACGAGAGAACTCCTGAAGTGAAGAAGAAATATAAAAATAATTACTGCGACTACAATCATTTCTTCAATCAATTTATCCGTAAGGTTATCAACAGCTGCCTCGATCAGATGAGATCTGTCATAGGCTGTAATAATTTCTATTTTAAGTTCCTCAAGCTTTTGCTTAACACCCTCAATTACTTCCAAACCATTTGCACCGAAACGCTGGATCACAATACCGCCGACAACTTCACCTTCACCGTTCCAGTCAGCAAGTCCGCGCCTGATTTCAGGACCAATGTCTATAGTAGAAACATCTCTCAAATATATTGGAGTGCCGGTCGCTTTGTTAAACCCGATTGCTATACTTTTTAAATCTTCTGTACCCTTGATATATCCAAGTCCGCGAACCATAAATTCAGTTTCACCCATTTCAATAAGCCGCCCGCCGACATCGTTGTTGCTGTTCTTTATTGCCATCTTTATCTTTTTTAACGGAATATTATAAGATGCAAGTTTGATCGGGTCGACATTTACCTGATATTGCTTAACATAACCGCCGAGACTTGCAACTTCCGAAACACCCGGTACAGCAGTCAATTCATATCGTAAAAACCAATCCTGTATCGATCTTAATTCCTGAAGTGACCTTTTTTTCGATTTGAGCACATACTCATAAACCCAGCCGAGACCGGTAGCATCAGGTCCTAGCTCCGGTGAAAGTCCCGCCGGCAATTGGCTCTGCATAGAACTTAAATATTCCAATACTCTGCTTCTCGCCCAGTACAAGTCTGTTCCGTCATCAAATATTATATATACCATAGAGAAACCGAAGAACGAATAACCTCTAACATCAATTGCCCCGGGAACCGAAAGCATTTTTGTTGTTAGCGGATACGTTACTTGGTCTTCAACTATCTGCGGACCTTGCCCGGAATATTTTGTAAAAATAATTACCTGCACATCACTTAAATCAGGTATAGCATCTATTGCCGTATTCTTTATTGCCCAAATACCGCCTAATATCACCGCAAGGGTTAATATAATAACCATAATTTTATTGTTAATAGACCACTCAATTGTTTTTGCAATTAAACCGTCTTTTTGATCTTCTGTTGGTACCATTATTATTCTCCGTTTAATGGAATACTACTAATAACTTAAATTTCATCGATTTACATTATTCGTATTCTGCAAATCTTAAAGTATTTATGTTATCCATATTCTATTTATATTCAAATCCATGTTCTTTTAAATTCTTTTTAACTTGTTCTATTGTCATTTTTCTGAACTGCATTCCGCAAAGCGGGCATTTACCCTCTTCATCGGAAATTACATTCCAGTCCATAATGTCCTGATATAAAATTCCATCATGATTTTTATCAATTGATTCAACATCGATCACGCCTTCTCTAATCACTTCCGATTCTTCTTTCTTACTTACATCGGAATTATTATCCATATTACTCATATCCATCTTAGAGTGATCCGTTTGATTATTATTCATCGTAGAATTCTCCGTTTCATCCTTACCCATATCCATATTACTCATATCGGTATCGGAGGTTTCGCTGCTGTCATCTGCGCCATTAAACATTTCTACCGAAGCACGAAGATTTGATTCCGAATCAATTAGGAATTGAGCAGAAGTAACAATTTTAGTATTTGCTGATATTCCAGCAAGTACTTGATAGAAACCGTTGGCATATTCACCCAGCTCAATTTGAGCAGGTTTAAATCTACCTTCACCAAGTGCAATAATTACGGTGTTTTGTTTTCCGCTGCGAAGAACCGCCTGCTCAGGAACAAGCGGGAAAGTTCCGTTGCTCTCTGTTTTTATATCAACATTGGCAAACATACCTGGCTTTAATTCTCCGTTTCTATTCGGTAAATCAAGACGAACTTTTAATGTTCTGGTTTGTGTATCAAGTGTCGGATAAATAAATGATATTTTACCGCTATATGATTTCCCCGGCAAATAGTCGAAAGTTACTTTTGCCGAAAGACCAAGTTTAACTTTACTTGCTTCGTATTCATATATATCAGCAAGGATCCAAAGGTTGCTTAAATCCGCTATTTTAAGTAACGGTGTACCTCTGTTTATTTTTGCACCTTCCTCAACTCCTTTAAAAATCACCGTCCCTGTTATGGGAGAGTATAATGTTATATACTTTGTAACTTCTTGAGTATCATGCAAGCGTTTAATTTCATTTTTCGTAACATCAAGCAATTCTAATTTTCTAATAGCGTTATTTATTAAAGTAGAATTGTTTTCGCTATTACTGACTGCTCTATCATAAGCAAGTGCTGTTAAATATTCTTCTTGAGCAGCAACAAGTTCAGGAGAATAAATTTTAACTAACTTTTCTCCCTTACGTACTTTTTGACCTGTATAATTAATGTATAGCTTATCAATCCAGCCAGCTACCTTTGTAGTTGCAACATATTCTCTTTGCTCATCGGGCTGGAGTATTCCATTTGTAAAAATTTCAGGATTTAATTGTCCTTCTTTTATGGTAGCTATCTTAACATTCATATTCTGCTGCATAACAGGGTCAATAGATACAGTTCCGCTTTCACCTGAAGCATCGGCATAAACAGGGACTAGATCCATTCCCATACTCGATTTACCCGGATGATTATATATTTCTTTAGGGTTCATAGGAGCTCTCCAATAAAGTACTTTTCTTTTACTTTCTTTACCGGAAGTTGTTTTTTCTGAACTACTTTCACTACTTTCGGAAGATGAATTACCACTTTGAAATAAACTGTAACCACCTGCTCCAAGTATAAGTCCTACTAAAAGTAGCAATCCATAAGTTAATATTTTCTTACTCATTACGTTGTTCTCCATTTCTATTTATTTTCTTTACTAGTTAACTGTTTCCCGGATAGAAATTCTAACTGAGAAATACTTTTAGAATAATCTACTCTTACCTTTGCCAGTTCTGTTTTAATATTAAGGATATCATCTTCAGCTTTGATTACGTTTACAAAATCTATTTTGCCAACTTGATAATCTGCTATCGAAGCTTTATATGCTTGTTCAGCTTGCGGCAATAGTGATTTTATTATTAAAGTTTCTCTGTTTTCCAATTCAGATATTTTTGCATTTATATCACCAAACGAATGTTGTAAATCCTGCAAAATTGAATTATATTGATCATTGTAAAAGCTTTGTAAATAAATTGATTTATTTACTTGCTCTTCTTTATTGCCTCCATAATTGATCGGAATAGTTATTCCTACAACTACAGAAAGTAAATCTGAGAAATTCGTTCCTGTTTTTGCACTGTAATCTCTTTGTGAATATTGTAATCCTAACCTAAAATTCGGATAATAAGCATATTCGGCTTGTTCTTTCATAAATTGTGCTTTTAACTCGCCAAATTTTATTTTTTGTAATAACGGTCGGTTCAACTTTGCAATTTTTATTAATGAATCCGATTCTATATTGTATGATATAATTGGAGTGATCCTATCAGTAAGGACAGCAGAGTCTTCTACTCTTAATAATAATGCATTAAGCTTTGCTGTTGCCGATTGCTCCTTACCCTTTAAGGTTTCAAGTTTATCTTTAACTCTTGTAATTTGCACTTCTACTTGTATGATATTCTGTAGACTTGCATTGCCAACTTCATATTTTCTGAAATCTGATTTAATAATTCTATACTTTCTAGAGATAGTCTTATGTCTTCACGTATAACTTGCAGTGAATAATACAGATCGGATACATCCTTGCGAATTTTATTTTGCAAATCCGATATTTCTTGTTCAACTATTAAAGTGTCGACAGATTTAACATCAGAAGCCGAACTCAAAGCGCCTGGAAATGGAATAGCCTGACTTAATCCGACTATTTTTCCGGTCATAGGTTCTTGAGTAAATGAAAAAGAATTAGTTGGCATGTTTATCAATCCCAATGTTAAAACTGGATCAGGTAAATTTGTACCAATTTCGATACTGGACTTAGCTACATCAAATTTTGACTGAAGCATTTTAATTTTCGGACTCACTTGTATTGCCTTCATTATAAGACTATCAAGCGGTTCTTTTTCCTGTTGAGCCGTTATATTCATAAAAGATATTATGAAAAATAGGACTAACAAAATGGTTTTCGAGTTCATATACTCCTCGTTTAGTTTAAGGTTAAATTTTTTAGAATATACATATATATATTGTTATCAACAAATCAATGTTAATGGATGATTACAATTTGATGTAATAGTTTAAAGGGGGAAAATTTGTTAAATTAGAAAAGATGATATAGTGATATATATCGGCGGTTGACTTTTAAAAGAAAAGTCTTGTATAAAATCAAACATTTCGATGTTTGAATTATCAATTTGTATATCAATTGCTGCTAATTGAACAAAATCTACTTTATTATCAATTGTTTTAGGAATAATGTATGTAGTACCGACTTGATCATTAACTATCAAAGCGCAATTAATATCGGACACTTCCGTTTCACATTCCGTAGAAGCTGAAGAAACATTATTTAAATTAGTATCCATCAGGTCACAGCATTTGTTTTCAATAAGTTTAGCAGTATCTGCATTACATCCATGTATTGTGGAATTAATTTCACATGCAGCGTTACATTCTTCTTCGGGGAAGGCAAATATTAAAGGAGTAGCAGCAAAATTCAACAGTAATAATACTGCTGTCATCCTTCTCCAATTTTTCGATATGTTAATTAGTTTCTTCAATTTGCAATTAAATTTATTGTCGAAAGATAAAGTAAATGGTTTTATTCTTGTTATATAATTTTAAGAAAATGTTACACAATTTTAAAGCCGGATTTAACGCTTTATTTTCGTAGCAAAATATAGATACTTTGACGATGAAAAACTAATATTAATTCAACCCAAATTTTGCATTAGAAAAATCTGATGTACAATCGCTCAAGCTGGAGTAATGCGGGGTTAGCGAGATCTCATGCAATAAATGAAGTCTTTGTTACCTAAATTTTCTTTCCTATTGCATAATCTCGGTT
>QILJ01000335.1 GCA_003233295.1 Ignavibacteria bacterium
TTAAGACATTAATGCCATAAAAATAATCAGATCTTGCAGTATCGGTATCTTCATAACCTGGTATGGATTCAAATGAAAAATTTGGAATACTGTCAATATCAGCAGCGAACATAAAGTATACCGGTCTCGGTTCTGTCCAGTTAGTGCCCGCATAACTGATAAACTCTCGAATATTATCTTGGATAAGTAATGAATCGTTAAACTCGGATAATATTTGTTTCTTTGTCGTAACAAGTGTTTTTAAGTTTCGGGTGTTTTCTTTATAAGCTTTGAAAATTTCACATTCTGGAAGAAATTGATCGATAGTGATGATCACAAAGTCATATTGATTTGAATTATCCCGAAGTGTAACGTTTTGTGAAATGACGGTGCTGCTTACGAATAAGAGGGAAAGGACTAAAATGAATGAACGCATAATACTACCTCACTATTTGTTTGTGTGAAACGGTAGTTTTAGTTCATAGGCAGAAATAGTTCTTTTAGTGATTAGATAATTATAAATTAAATAAAAATTAGATTCATGTCAAATTAATTCTTCTTTGTTAAATAATATTAGTGATTTTATTGAACTGTGATTCAGTACCATATTCCTTTCCTTGCCTAACCAATTCTATTTTGATATTTTTACGAACTATTTAAAATTATATGAAGTAAATATGAAATATCCATTTGCAGAAAGTGAAAAGAAGTGGCAGAAATTCTGGGAAGAGAATAAAATTCACAAAACCGATTTGACCGATATAGAGAAAGCTCTTTATACATTAGTCATGTTCATTTACCCATCAGGTTCCAAACTCCATATTGGGCATTGGTACAACTATGCACCAACAGATTCATGGGCGCGGTTTAAAAAGCTGCGCGGTTACAATGTGTTTGAACCAATGGGATATGACGCTTTCGGACTTCCGGCAGAAAATTATGCTATCAAGACAGGTATTCATCCGCAGGACAGCACATTCAAGAATATTGATGATATCCGGGAGCAGTTAAAAACAATGGGCTGCATGTACGATTGGGATGCCGAGTTAATGACGTGTGTTCCGGAATATTATAAATGGAATCAATGGCTCTTTCTGCAGTTATATAAAAAGGGTTTGGCATACAGAAAAAATGCACCAGTAAACTGGTGTCCATCGTGTCAAACAGTATTAGCTAACGAGCAAGTCCAGACAGACGGAACTTGCGAGCGCTGTAATACTATGGTTGAGCGCAAAGCCTTAACTCAATGGTTTTACAAGATCACTGATTATGCCGATGATCTGCTCGAAGGTTTGAAAAAAATAGACTGGCCTGAAAAAACAAAACTAATGCAGGAAAACTGGATTGGAAAAAGTTTTGGTACCGAGGTTACTTTTAAAGTTGATGATCACGATAAAGAAATAAAAGTTTTTACAACCCGACCCGATACATTATTTGGAGTAACTTATTTGGTCATGGCTCCGGAGCTTGATCTAGTTCAGGAGTTAGTAACTGATGAATACAAAGAAGAAATTAATAAATATATTGATTCGATCAAGTCGTTATCAGAAATTGAAAGGACTTCAACAGTAAAGGAAAAAACCGGTGTGCCGATTGGCGCTTATGCTATTAATCCCGTTAACGGTGAAAAAGTTCCTATCTGGATTGCCGATTATGCGCTTGCAAGTTATGGAACAGGCTCGGTTATGGCAGTACCGGGACATGATGAGCGTGATTTTGAATTTGCTACAAAATTCGAGTTACCGATTCGAAAAGTAATTCTTGAGGATGGAACTGATGAAGAGACTCCTTTAGCAGAAGCTTATACAGGAATCGGCACAATGATAAATTCCGGTGAGTTTAACGGTTTAAGGAGTGACATTGGAAAGGAGAAAATAACAGAATGGCTAAGTGAAAAAGGTCTTGGTGAAAAGAAAATTAATTATCGGTTACGTGACTGGCTGATTTCTCGTCAGCGTTATTGGGGAACGCCGATACCGATAGTTTACTGCGATAAATGCGGCGAGGTTCCGGTACCGGAAGATCAGCTTCCTGTTGAACTTCCTTATGATGTTGATTTCAAACTGGACGGCGGATCACCATTAGCAAGTAATCATGACTTCATCCACACAGCTTGTCCGAAATGCGGCGGTGAAGCTAATCGTGATGCTGATACTATGGATACATTTGTCGATTCGTCGTGGTATTATCTGCGTTATCTCAATCCGACAGTTTCCGATGCAATGTTCGATACAAAGTTAGCAAACGACTGGACTCCGGTTGGAATGTATGTGGGCGGAGCAGAACACGCTACAATGCACTTGCTCTATGCGAGATTCATCCACAAATTTTTACATGACATCGGTTTAGTTAATTCCAATGAGCCTTTTCAGAGATTGATACATCAAGGCACGATTACAAACCAAGGCGCCAAGATGTCTAAGTCCAAAGGGAATGTTGTAAACCCGGATAGTTTTATAAAGGAGTACGGCTCGGATGTTTTCAGAATGTATCTGATGTTCATGGGTCCGTATGAACTTGGCGGCGACTGGAGCGACAAGGGGATTATCGGGGTGGATAGATTTATCCAGAAAGTTTATGTGCTATTTAACTCGAATAAAGGATTAGCAAAAAACAGCAATGCAAAAAACAAATATGACTTGGATAAACTTTCCGATACGGAGAAAAGTATTTACAGAAAGGTAAACGAATCAATTGCAAAGATTGAAGTCGAATTAGAACACTTTAGATTCAACACAACTGTTGCAGCATTGATGGAGTTGATAAACACTCTTAAGGAACTGGATAAATGTTCCGATGAAGTAAAACTTTATTCGCTTGAAAGATTTGCTGCAATGCTTGCTCCGCTTGCACCGCATCTTGCTGAAGAGTGCTGGAATATTTTGGGTAGGGAAAATTCTATCTTCCAAAATCCAAATTGGTATAAAGCTGATGAATCGGCTTTAGTACAAGATACTGTTACAATAATTGTGCAGGTTAACGGAAAGGTCAGAGCTAAACTTGAATTACCTGCCGATAGTGATGAATCTATTGTGAAAGAGTCAGCATGGGCAAGTGAAAAGGTTAAGCATCATACTGAAGGTAAAGTGGTTGTTAAAGAGATATATGTAAAAAATAAAATTTATAATATTGTGGTTAAATAGGATATTGATTTTCGCAGAACTAAGTTGAAAAATTTAAACCATATAAGTAATTATAAGTTTTGAACTCTTCTATGTCCTTATATTTCTTATATGGTTCAAGGAGTGTATATAATTCAAAATATAAATAAGCGGACCATGAATCATCATAATACATCATATTAAATCTGTGTCCTATTAGGAGAAAAAAATGTTAGACATAAAATTTATTAGAGAGAATCCGGAAATTGTTAAGCAAGGTATTCTCAATAAGAATGAGAAAGATACCGTTGATGAAATTCTTGAAGCGGATAAAGAAAGACGTAAACTGCTTGTAACAGTTGAGGAACTAAAAGCAAAGCGCAACAAGGTATCGCAGGAAGTCGGCAGATTGAAAAAAGCCGGTGAAAATGCTGATGATATTATTGCAGAGATGAAACAAGTCTCAGAGGATGTTAAACAACTTGATGAGCAGCTTCGTTCAGTTGATGAAAAA
>QILJ01000007.1 GCA_003233295.1 Ignavibacteria bacterium
GCGAAAAGCATATTATTGGAAAGTAAGAACATGGGATGACAGCGGGAAAGCTTCCGCATACAGTAATCCGGCTAATTGGGAGATGGGAATTTTATCCGATAATGAATGGCATGCAAATTGGATTGGAAAAGAGACTGTTAGTAGAACACAAGAAGATGAAAAGAAATGGAAATGGACAGAATGGTTCTGGCATCCAAGCGAGATTGGGATAAACAAACCCGTTTACTTTAGAAAAAAAGTTATCATCCCTACTGGTAAAAAAGTCAAATCTGCTTTAGTGCGTATGACTGCCGATAATAAATTCACTCTTTATATTAATGATGCAAAAATAGGAAGCGGGAATTCGTGGCAGAAGGTTTACGGTTTTGATGTTACTGATAAAATGAAAAACGAGAACATAATTGCAATTCAAGCCGCTAATACTGCCGGGAATGTCTGCGGACTGTTATTCAGTTTGAAAATAAATTTTGATGACGGCAGTGAAATATATATTGGTGCTGATAAATCCACAAAAGACTGGAGAACGACAAATCAAAAATCGTCTGATTGGACAAAGTTAACTTTCAACGATTCCAAATGGGGAAAGATAAAACTACTTGGAGCAGCTCGTGGGAAAAAGTTGACGATGAAAATCCATACATAGCGCCGCGTCCTGTTTTGGTACGAGACGAGATAAAGATCAACCAATCAATTAAACGCGCTCGCGCCTATGTGACTGGTTTAGGTGCATATGTCATGTATATCAATGGCGAACGTGTCGGAGATGACGTTTTTACTCCCGGCTGGACTCACTATCCAAAACGAATTCAGTACCAGACTTACGATGTAAGCAATATGCTTCACAAAGGTGAAAATGCTGTCGGCGCTGTTCTCGGAAACTTATGGTGGAGCGGCGGATTGGGCTGGCGCGGTTCAATTACATATAGCATCGGTCCGCTACGGTTTTTTATGCAGCTGGTTGTAGATTATGAAGACGGCAGCAGTCAGACATTCATTACCGATAAGGATTGGAAAGCGTATGATGCACCGATTATTAAAACTACTATATATAATGGCGAAACTTATGATGCAAGGGAAGAAGAAAAAGGATGGAGTAAAACCGGTTTTGATGATTCAAGATGGGAGCAGGTTATTTTGCTTGAACCGGAAAAGGGAAAACTAGTTGCGCAGCAAGGTCCTCCTCTGCGTGTGACCAAAGAGATAAAACCGGTTAAGATCACCTCTCCCTCAGAGAACGTTTATGTGGTTGATATGGGACAGAATTTTGCCGGTTGGGCTAAGTTGAAAGTAAAAGGGAAGAAAGGTACACGTGTTCAACTCCGATTTGCCGAAACTCTAAAACCGGACGGAAATGTTTACCGTGAAAATTTAAGGAAAGCAAAAGCAACAGATGTTTATATTTTAAAAGGTGAAGGTGCTGAAGAATGGCAACCGTTTTTCACTTATCATGGATTTCGCTATGTTGAAGTGACCGGGTTTCCCGGCAAACCAACACTTGATGCTCTTACCGGTATGGTAGCACATTCGGATGCCCCAAACATCGGCGAATTCTCATGTTCGAATGAATTGCTGGATAAGGTACAGCATAATATTCGATGGGGGCAAGCAAGCAACATGTATTCTGTTCCCACTGATTGCCCGCAGCGTGACGAACGTCTCGGATGGATGGGAGATGCGCAGGCATTTTCTCCGACGGCAAGTTACAATATGGAGATGATCGGTTTCTTCAATAAATGGATGCACGATATTACTGATAGTCAAGATGAAGATGGCTCTGTTCATGATGTTAATCCGGTAATTGTTGTAAAGGGTCCGGCAGCGCCGGGCTGGGGAGATGCTGTTTTTGTTGTGCCTTGGGTGATGTATAAATTCTATGGTGATAAACGCATTCTTGAGGAAAATTATGATGCAATTGTTGCCTGGGTTGATTATATGAAATCAAAAAGTAAGAGAAATCTTTATGAAAAGAGCGGATACGGTGATTGGGTAGCAGTTGAGAAATCCCCGTCAAAACCAATTGGCTCGGCTTACTATTTTTACGGTGCAAAGATGGTTTCAACAATGGCGACAATACTTGGTAAAACTGAAGATGCAAAAAAATATAAAGAACTATCTGAAAAAATTGCTACAGCATTTAACAAAAAACATTTTAATTCTTCGAAGAACACATATACAGGCAATACTCAAACAGCTAATTTAATTCCTCTGAATTTTGGAATTGTTCCGAAAGACCGTCGTAAAGCAGTAGCGGCAAACATTGCCGAAAATGTGAGGGAGCATGATGATCATCTGACAACCGGATTTTTAGGTGTTTCCCTTCTTCTTCCCACACTTAGTAATTATGGTTATAATGATCTGGCGTATAAAGTTTCCTCACAGAAGACATATCCTTCGTGGGGATATATGGTAGAAAAAGGAGCGACAACGATCTGGGAATTGTGGAATGGCGATACTGAAGGACCGGGAATGAATTCACGTAACCATTTCGCGCTTGGTTCCGTTGGGGAATGGTATTACGGTTATCTTGCAGGAATTCGTCCAACTACTGACGCACCTGGATTCAAGAAAGTTATCCTTGCTCCTATTCCTGCGGAAGGATTGGACTGGGCAAAAGCAAATGTGAAAACAACATACGGAGAAGTTTCATCACATTGGCAGAGAAAAGGGAACAGCATTGAATATGATTTTAACATTCCCGCAAACACGAGTGCAGTATTCCATCTGCCGTTTTTGGGTAAGAATGTTAAGTCGGTAACGGAAAGTGGTGTAGCTGTATATAAAAACGGACAGCTGATTCCTGCAGAAGGAATTGAATTGATTGACAACAATGAAAAAGAAGCAGTGGTTTCCCTAACAGCGGGTAAATATCACTTTGTTGTGGTTTATAAGTAAATTCTCAATTTTGTTGTGACTTAAATCACAATATAAAATACTTGTGAAACATTTCATCACGAAATTCAATAGTATAATAAATTTTGTGTAAATGAAAAAGATATATGAAACGATCTGGTTGATTAAATTCTTGTTCGTCTTCGGCGGACTAAGTTTTAGCAAGGTATAAGTCTTTTATTGCCAACCTCTAGATATTGGATTGTAATATCTTTTTATTCATAATCAGTTGGTTTTTTTAACAAATGTTGTACTTTTATATATAATGATTTGACAACTAAAAATTGTATTGCGCTGGTAAAATAGGTTAATCCTTTAAGTATTGATTCAATATAAGAGGAACTTTTACCTGCTTTTCTTAAGATGAGTTCAAAGATTAAAGCGAGAGGTGCAGTTTTTAATCCTACTTTTTCGGGTTCATCTCAGCTAAATGGACAGGTTTTCCATCTGGGTCTTTTTTCTGAGAATTCCATTTTACTATACAGTATTAGAATCATTAAATATATATTAGGAGTTTTTCATAAATGCGAATAATATAAATCCCGATCACCACACTTTCTCTACCTAATAATCCCTCATCGCTATGAATATCAATTAATCCATATTCAGCAGAACTTATAAATAATGCTTAACACGCAGTTTGTTTGATCTTGTTTCAATTATCTCATTATAATTGTTCGGCTCAAAGTTAGCTGTTAGATCATAAAGCTCTAAGCAATAGTCAATATAGTTCAAAACTTTTCATGAATTGATTCCTTAATGAGGACATTTCTCTTTCTCAATTCACCCAAAATGAACGCAGTACACTCCGCATTTTTGCCAATAAATTCTAATGGAGAGATACCAACTTCTTTATACAATCCGCTTGCTAACATTCGTAAGGTGCTTGTTGCGGTATATCCGGTTGTTCGAGCCATTGAAATAGTTTGAGTTGAATCATCGTAATGATCTAAAAGATCATAAGTATATTTAAACCTTTTATCATTTTTCTTACCGTTGATGATGATCTGAAGCAGAGTGAAATCTTTATCACCTTCTTTCAATTTCCACTCATCTTTTAATAGTGTAATCGCAATATCAATCGGTTTGATATTGTTTCCGTTAATTGCTAATTCCTCTTTATCGAACAGCCCTATATCTTTAAGCAGACTTATTTTTTCAACGTGTCCCGGAAA
>QILJ01000405.1 GCA_003233295.1 Ignavibacteria bacterium
AAATCTGTTCGTGACTTTAACAATGTGTCTTTTACGTTAAAACAAATTCAAGATAAAGACGTATTTTATCTTGATGTTCCCGTCACACTTGTAACAGAAAAGGGAACTCAAACAAAAGTATTTCAGATGAATGAAAAAGAAGTTTCGTACAATTTCTCAGTTAAAGAAAAACCTCTTAAAATATTGATCGATCCACAGTTTGATCTTATGAGAATATTGGACCCGAGAGAAACTCCGCCAACATTTACAAAAGCGTACAGCGCTGATCAAACTCTAATTATACTGCCTGCTGAGGATAGCAAGGATTATCAGCTTTATAAAGATTTTTCTGAAATGTGGACAAAAGGGAAAGATGATAAGTTTGAAATAGAATCCCAGGATGATGTTGATGAACTGCCAGCAGATAAAGCAGTATTGCTTCTCGGGTTAGACAATAAATTTGCACCGGTAGTTAACTCTGCAATTAAGCAATATGGTTCTGAACTGCTTCCGGAAGGAGTAAGATACGGGAAAAGAGAGATCTCAGCTAAAGATAACAGTTTTTTCATCTCAGTAGTCAATCCGAAAAATATTAAAGGCGTAATTACAATGCTTACAATTGGAAACAAAGATGCTGTTAAAGGATTGAACGGCAAACTTCCTCATTACGGTAAATACAGCTATCTTGCCTTTTCAGGCAGTGAACCGACAAATATTGCAAAAGGGCAGTGGCCTGTAAATGATTCCCCGCTGAATAAAACTATTGACCCTTCAGCTGCAGATGTTAAAGTGAAACTGGAAAAACGTAAAGCGCTTGCTTACTTGGCGCCGGTTTTCTCTGCTGATAGAATGATGGAAGTTATAAAGTTTCTAGCATCTGATGATTTAAAGGGCAGAGGGCTTGGCACTCCGGAATTGGATAAAGCTGCTGATTACATCGCCGAGAAATTTAAAGAGTATGGTCTGCAGCCAGGCAGCGATGACGGAACTTATTTCCAGCAATGGACTCAGGATGTACTTGATAAGAAAAATGTAAAACTAAAAAATGTTATTGGAATAATTCCGGGAACAAATCCAAATCTTTCTGAAGCAGTTGTTATTTCGGCTCACTATGACCATTTAGGACTAGGATGGCCGGATGCGAAGAAAGGAAATAAGGGTAAAATCCATAATGGCGCCGACGATAACGCAAGTGGTGTAGCAGTGTTGCTCGAGATTGCAAAAATACTCGGGAAAACTTCCAAGCCGGGTAGAACAATTATCTTTGTCGCATTTACCGCTGAAGAAGAGGGACTTGTTGGTTCCCGCTATTTTGTTAACAACTACAAAAAATTTCCGCTTAAGAAAATCTTAGCAGACTTGAATATAGATACAGTTGGTAGACTATTCGGAAGAAAATTAATGGTATTGAACAGCAACACCGCCCGCGAATGGAAATTTATTTTTATGGGTACGGATTTTACTACAGGTATCGCATCAGAGTTGATCACTCAGGACCTGGATGCCAGCGATCAAATGGCGTTTATCGAAAAAGGTGTACCTGGAATTCAATTGTTCTATACAGGAATTGATTCAGACTATCATGTGCCGGAGGATGATGCAGATAAAATTGATGCCGACGGCTTAGTTAAAGTAGCAACTGTTACCCGTGAAGTTTTAGAATATCTGGCAGATCGTGAAGAGCCGATGGCATTTACCGGTACAGTCAAGTCCGGTAACGGTAAACCGCAGAAAATTAAAAAGACAGGCGGACGAAAAGCCAGCACAGGAACAATGCCTGATTTTGCATACTCTGGCAAAGGCGTAAAAATTGGCGGTGTGTCTGACGGTTCACCCGCAGCAGAAGCCGGTCTGCTCAAAGGTGATGTAATAACCGAATTTAACGGCAAGCCTGTAAAAAATCTAAAGGATTATTCTAATTTCCTGAAGGAACATCAGCCGGGTGATACGATTACATTAGTAATTGATCGTAACGGTGAAAAGAAAGAAGTTAAATTGATTTTAACTGAAAGATAAAATTTCTTCTGACACCCAACTTCTTTGAGAAGTTGGGTGTCAGACTTTTATACTAAACTATCAGTTATAAGTAATTTTATTTGAGGATAAAATGAAACAGCCGGAACTAGGTAATAAAGTAGCTGAACTTCGAAAGCTAAAGGGACTAACGCAGGAGGAACTAGCGCTCCGCTGCGGGCTAAATATTTCAACTGTTCAAAAAGTTGAAGATGGTTCTATAACTCCCAACTCAGCAACGATAAAATTATTTGCAGAAGAATTGGAATTTGAATACACCGCCGAGGGCAGTGATGATTCCAAATTCTGGTTAATAACTCTTCATCTCAGTAATTTCTTCTGTATAGTTGTTATTCCGTTAGTTATCTGGGCATGGAAAAAGGATGAGGATCCGGAAATTGATAGACAGGGAAAAGATATAATCAATTTTCAAATAAGTATGGTTATTTATCTTTTTGCCGCTTCAATTTTGGTTTTCGTTTTGATTGGAATTGTTCTGCTGCTGATCTTAGGATGGTACATCACAATAATTACTATCATCAATACGTTTAAAGTTGTTTCGGGGAAGAGCTACAAATACCCGCTGACAATTGAATTCATTAAATGAACTAAGATATTATTTCTTGCACTAAAATTTAAAGTATTCTGTCCCGGTTCAGAAATTAACCAACTGAATTCGTAATTCTTTTATCGAACAAACTTCCACCAATAGAAATACTTGTCCTCTAACTCTGCAACAGAAGGCATCGGGAAAAATTTGAGCGTGTCTTTATCGGCGAACCAAAATCCGTGACGTAAAAATTTGTATGAAATATCCCTCAACAAACTTCCCAACCCAACAGTTTTATTGGTCTTTTCAGGATGTTGCTCTAACTCGGTAATACAGTCGTACATTCTGTATGGATTAACACCCGGCAGTTCGATATGAAATATCTCAAGATTTTTATTGTTTTCCTTGAACTCCGGAATATTGAATTCAATTTGAGTAAAACAAATTTTGGGTGCTCCTTTAGAGGTCGTTTTAGTCGTAATGAATTTTCCAAATTCTCTTTGATCGAGAGTAGACACGATCAATGTATCAAGTGGTGTAACTTCTTGATAGGTTCTTATTATTCCAGGCTCGTTGACCGCCGTATATTCAGCAGCAGGTATTGATAATACCTTTCCGTTAGTTGTACACAAATGAAGAGTCTGTATTGCATTAAGATCAACATGTTCAAGCACAGCATAGGATTTTATGAATTTCGTTTTTTTAGGAGAACCGTCTTCATAAGGCACGGTCATTTCAAGATATTTATCGATTTCAAAATAGTCGTCTCTGAAATTAATATCTAACTCGGCAAAGATCATCTTTCCGCTAAAATGTTTCGACCCGCTGGTTGTGTAGTGTTCACCAAATTCTTTCGGCTCAAGCTGTGAAGCAACTAAAGCGTTGATAGGGAACACTATCATGTACAAATGTTTTGTGTATTCTGGCATCATTTTCTCCTAAAATCTAAATTTTATAAGCAATTACAAACTTATTAAATAGTAATTCTAACAGCAAGAGGGATGAAACTTTTATA
>QILJ01000407.1 GCA_003233295.1 Ignavibacteria bacterium
CTGCAATGAGTATGAAACATTTAGGTGAAACCATAGACATCCACGCTGGTGGCAGTGATCTCATTTTTCCTCATCATGAAAATGAAATTGCACAGAGTGAAGCTTCATCCGGTCATGAGTTTGTTAAGTACTGGCTGCACTTCGGGTTTTTGAATATCAACAAAGAGAAGATGTCAAAATCATTAGGCAATTTTTTCACTACTCGTGATATTCTTAGTAAATATCCGGCAGAAGCAGTAAGACTTTTATTCGTTCAATCACATTTTGCAAGTCCATTGAACTTCAGTAAGGAATTGCTGGATGCAGCACAGAAAGGAGCGGAGAAAATAGCAAACGTTGGAAGAATAATTATTGGAGGAATAAAACAGAATAATTCTTCCGGCAGCCAGCCTCATTTTGATTTTGATAAACATGTAAAATCCTTTACTGATGCAATGGATGATAACTTCAATACACCACAGGCAACTTCGGTTATTTTCGATTTTATTCATGAGATGAATAAGGTCATTGCAGAGAATGAAGATATCAATTCTCAATTTTTTGTTGACGCTGAAAAATTCTTACAAAGTACAGCTGACGATGTTTTGGGAATAGTTGATTTTTCTGAACTTGAAAATGAAAATTTGGACAACGAAGATGATGCTTGGATAATTGAACAGATCGAATTGAGAGCAAAAGCCAAAGCAGAAAAAAAATATCAGCTTGCCGATGAAATTCGTAATTCACTTGCCGAAAAGGGAATTATTCTCGAGGATAGCAAAACCGGTACAACTTATAAAAGAAAGCAACAGTGAATCCTAAAATGATAGCAGTCTTGCTTACTATAACAGCCATCGTTCTGCTTAGTCTGTTTGCATGGCTCTATCTATTCAATATTTATGAAGTTAAAGTTGTTGTTTCACCAGAATATATACTCGCCGGCAATACTTCAGAAGTATCAGTAAACGTTATTCCTGTTAATTCGTTTGGGAGTAAAGCTCCGCTAAGAAGCGTTAAAGCTAAATTCCAAATTGAAAGAGGTGCAGAAATTATTAAGGATTTTACTATCAATAGCGATTCCAATTTAGTTACAATAAAACCGAATGGAAAAACCGGTATGATCGTTCTCTTAATTGAAGCGAATTTTGGATTATTTCCTACACGTATTGAAATTCCGGTTGTTGAAAATATTTCAGATATTAAAAAATGAGAATTGAGTAATTGGAAGCTTTGCAGAATCGCTAATTTATTTTGTAAAGTAATTTATCAATAGTTAGAACTGTTATTTTAGAGTAAAAACAATGCTACGCCCCCCGAGAGTAGATAATATTTGGGCAGTATTACTCGAAAAAAGAATACTAAAATAGGTTATTCAAAGGCTCCTAATGTCAAAAATTTAATGTATATTTGATAAATACTTTATTGATATTTAATAATGAAAACATTTCTTAGAACATATATTCTTCTATTTCTGGTCACTTCTGTCGTATTTGCACAGGGAAGTGCGGGCACAAATGCAAAATATGAATACAGAACTTTGATAGATATGCAGACCGCTGGGATACTTGAGAAAGGATTTGCCGGTCTTGCCTTTGATATAATGCCGAATGGAGTTCTCATCGCTCAGATTGAGGCGGGAGCATTCAATAATTTTAGTTTCGGAATTTCTTACGGCGGATCAAATGTTATAGGAACAGGAAATATCTCGTGGTATAAATGGCCTGCAATATATGTTAAGTTCAGATTTATGGATGAAACCCGAATAATTCCTGCTCTTGCTGTTGGTTTCGATTCACAAGGTAAAGGAGTTTATGATAAAGAATTAGACAGATATCAGATAAAATCTCCCGGATTTTTTATAGCGGCTTCTAAAAATTTTGAATTTCTAGGTTATTTCAGTATTCATGGAATGATCAATTACACTCTTGAGCGGGATGATAACGATAAAGATCTGAATTTAGCCTTTGGAATCGAGAAAACTATCGGCGGACCGGTCTCATTTTATGCAGAATATGACTTTGCCATCAATGATAATAATCCTCTTTCATTTGGTGAAGGCAAAGGATATTTGAATGTCGGGCTACGTTGGTCTTTAGCTCAGGGATTCACTATTGGTCTCGATCTGAGAGATTTACTAAGTAATCAAAAATTAAATGCTTACAGAGCCGACCGCGCTCTTTATATTGAATACATTTCCTCCATTTTTTAGTGTACAATTACTTGCACAATAGTACACTTTACACTACACTTCAAACGACTTAAAAACATCATTTTAAGAGTAAAAAGGCAACATTCGAATAGGCACGCTTATTGTCTTATTGATTATAGTTATTTGGAGGATAAAATGAAAACGAGAATATTGATAGTATTAACAGCATTAGGTTTGTCACTAGGCGGATGTTATACAAGTTTTGCTTCAAGAGAATATGAAGAAGAATCTTTTGGACAAGTGGAAGAATCACCAACAGTTGACACTATAACTGAACAACCCGATTCAATGATTGTCTTTCAGAATGAAGATGGTAGTCTTGATACAGTTTATTTATATACCGGAAATTCCACAGAAGTAAACGATAATCCCAATGAAGAAGTAACAATAGTAAATAATTACTATGATGGTACACCTATTGATGATGGTTTTATAATCGGTGGATTTTTCGGATTCCCTACATTTTATGCTCCGGTACCATACTACAGTTGGTATAATCCTTACTTTTATGATCCGTTCTACTATAATTATTATCCACCGTATTATTCTTATTATGGTCCGTCTATTTATGTTTATGGCGATTACTATGCCGGATACTATAATGGAGGAACTTATTATCCTTCTGAGGAAAGGTATAGAAGTAATCGATCCCACTGGACAAATCTTAGAAATAATGACGGTGGAAGAAGAGTATCACGAAAAAGCAGAGACAGTTACAGAACTTTACCTGTTGCAAGTAGAGGTGGCGCAAATGATATTCTTAGTAGCGGAATTAATCTTGATAGAGAGATGCAGAAGATTTCCACATCACGCAGAAAAACTGAGTTAGCCTCCTTAAACAAAGGGGGGATAAGGAAGGCTAACTTGGAAGTTTCCGAGAGAGTTACAAATAGAAAAAGCGAAGCAAAAACAGTTTCTTCAAGATCTCCTAAGAAAATTGTAAAAAGAGAAGCAGTACAGCAGACAAAGCCGAAACGTACTTCAAGGGAAGCAAAATATAGCAGGCAGAATACAAACAGGAAGAGAGCTTATACTAAAATTCAGAATAAGTCATCCTATGGTAAGAGAAAAAACAAAACTTATCGAAAATCATATAACAGTAGTGTACGGGAAGCAACAAGATCTAGTAAAAGATCAGGTTCGTCTAAATCTTATAAAAGACAAAGAACATCCAGATCTTCTGGTAAGTCGTATAATTCAAATTCATCAAGGTCAAGTTATAAATCCAATTCTTCAAGAAGAAGTAGATCATCTTCATCATATAGTGGAAGCAGATCATCATCACGCTCAAGTTATAAAGGTTCGTCAAGCAGGTCATCATCACGTTCAAGTTACAGCGGTTCGTCTGGCAGATCGTCTTCACCTTCTTCTCATTCTTCATCCAGAAGCTCTTCCGGGAGAAGCAGTTCTTCACGAAGTGGCGGCAGAAGAAGATAGAATTTTGTAAAAGTAAAAGACGTTATATTGAATTATTCTGAAATTTGAAATTGAGAAAACGATGAACACATTTATTAAATACTTATATAAATCTATTATGGTCTACCTAGTATTCAGCGGATCAATGATATTTGCACAAAATTCTAATGACGCATTACGGTTAACAATTCCGGGAATAATTTCGAATGCACGAGCTTTGGGAATGGGCAATAGTTATGCAACACTAGGTAATGATTACGCTTCAATTATGTTCAATCCGGCTGGATTGGGATTAGCTGGCAAAAGTGAAATAACCGGAAGTCTCTACTACCGCTATTTTGAAAACAAAGCAACTTTTTTCGGTAATACAAACTACCATAAAAACAGTTATACCGGTTTAAATCAATTCGGATTGCTTCTTAAAACACCTGCTACCAAAGGAAGTCTGGTTTTTGCATTCGGATATCAAAAAGATAAAGATTTTACTTCTACGATTAGTTTCGATGGTTATAACCCGAATAATAATTCAATGATCCAAGATCTAACTTCATACAACGATGACGTTCCCTTCCTTCTTGGTTTGAGTTATCCGCTCTTTGATATTAATGATGAGTATATAAAAGATACAACAAATATCGAAGGACGGTTAAACCAAAGCGGAACGATCTATCAAGAAGGTTATATTGATCGTTATTCATTTGGAA
>QILJ01000486.1 GCA_003233295.1 Ignavibacteria bacterium
TCGAAAACACCGACCTGCGGCGTATGCGGCAGATGCGCTTTTGCCGCTTTGATCCCTTTTATGTTCGGCGGATTATGCAGTGGTGCCAATTCAATATTTTCCTTAAGTACGCTCATTACTCTATCCGTGATCAGAACTGAACCGGTAAAATCCTCACCGCCATGAACAACTCTGTGTCCGACAGCAGCTATTTCATTTTTATCTTTTATTACACCATGGTTAGGACTTAACAAGACAGCGATCACATATTCAATTGCAAGCGTGTGATCTAAAATTTCACCGACAATCTTGATCGGTTCTTTATCTTTAGGAGCATGCGTCAGTATCGCACTGCTCATGCCTATCCTTTCAACAGCGCCTTTTGCTAAAGTTATTTCTCCATCGGTATCAATAAATTGATATTTAATTGAAGAACTGCCGCAATTCAAAACTAAAACTTTCATCTAATCCTCAACAATTTAATCTATTATATTTCCGTCTTCATCATATTTAAAGAATCCTTCACCAACTTTTTTGCCCAGCCTTCTATCGCGCACCATTTGACGTAAGATAGGACAAGGACGATAGCGCGGTTCACCCAGCGCATTCCATAATTCCTGCATCCAGAAAAGTATTTCATCCAGCCCAATTGAATCTGATAATTCTAACGGACCGATCTGAAGATTGTAGCCGAGCTTCATTGCAAGATCGATATCTTTTGCAGATGCAACGCCTTCAAGCAGAATATACATCGCTTCATTCAAGTATGGAACTATTGCACGAGTTGTTACAAAACCGGGGTATTCATAAACTTCAATCGGTGTTTTACCTATCTTCTCAGCAAATTTTTTCGTTCGCGCAACAGTGTCGTCAGAAGTCTCCAAAGCTTTTACTACTTCAACCAGACTCACTTTTGGTACAGGATTTAGGAAATGCATCCCGATAATTTTATCCCTACGCTTAGTGACCTCGGCAATTTTAGTAAGACTTAATGTTGCAGTGTTTGAAACAAGAATTGTATCGGGATCGGCAATTTTATCAAGTATTCTGAATACTTCCTTTTTTAGTTCAAAATTCTCTTCAACTGCTTCAATAACAAAATCAGCATCTTTCACCTGCTCCATTTCCAGCGACCATTTTATGCGGCTCAATATTGATTTCATCTCGCTTTTGGTCATTGCCCATCGGGATATTTCGTGTTCCATGCTTCTGGTTAAATTCTGAAGAGCTTCTTCAATTTTCTCTTCCCCTTTTTCTATCATTACCACATCAATACCGGCAGCCGAAATTGTTCGCGCAATTCCCTGCCCCATTACGCCGGCTCCAATTACCGCAACATACTCAATTTTGTCAGTTTCGTCGGGTTGAGTAATATCTCCAAGCAGATCCTGCAGATTAGTTATTTCATTTTTATCACTCATTAATTTTACTCGCTATTGTAAGTTTAATTAAAACAAATTTTATTTAGATATAAAACCTAATCAAGTTTCAAGTTTCATACCAATAAAAAAGATAGAATAACTTAAAATTTAACCTACTTTTTATTAAAAATGATAATTTACTTATTCCTAATGAGAAGTATTCAGCTACTTATGTTTTCAGAATACGTTGAAGATATCTATTAATTCAAATCTGACAGTTTAATTTTATCATAACCACCTCTTTTTTTATCTTCCGGATGAGGTTCAATTCCAATTATTGTAATCTGTTTTTCTTCAGGACCATATACCCAAAATAATCTTCCAGCCGAAGGAGTTTTACTTTCCAGATAAGATTGCCAAACTTTAATTCCATAACGTTTTGTCAGCGGCTTAATTTCGTGAGATTTTAGTCCGGGATGTTTTGGATTGTTGCTTAGTATACTTAATGTCTTAACTAATTTTTTAAAAAGTTTAAGATCGTTCCCAAGTTTGTTTGAATCGGCTTTTTTGCAGAGTCCTTCCCAATATTTTATCATATCGGGAACACCCATAACTATTTTAAATTTCATTTTTATTCATCAAACATCTCTAGGTACTTTTCAATTTTTATTTCTTTAGAAACTTTTCCTTTCTTATAATTTTCTATCGTCTTATCCATTGTCTTAAGTGTATTGTCTGATAAAGTCTGAGGATCGATTAGAACGCGGGGTTTCATAACAATTGTACCATCATCGAATTCAGAAACTTGATAATATGAATAATTTGATTCCCGTACAGTGAATCTATTTTTATTATCCAGTTTGGCTTCATACTCTTTTTTTATTTTAATTTTCATGATAATTAACCTAGCTAATTGATTTACTTATTGTGGGATATCCCACGAAGAAATTTAAACAACTTGTTGATTTGAATCAACTTTAAATTTATCTAATTGACTCAGATTAGAGTCTGTCCGAGAAGTTAAATCAGCGTCATCCGCGTTCTATCAGTTAACTTAATAATCTTTTTTATTAAATATCATTATGCTTACAGTTAGAAAAGCAATTAAAAGTACAAACGAAGTAACGATCGGCTCCACGCTCAATAGACCTTTCCCGGTAGCAAGATCACTTGTAATTGTTGATAACTCGGACGTTTGCGGAGTAATGTAGTGCAAAAATTCCAATATAAATTTCGTAATACCATTATTCGAAAAAGTAATAATTGCATCACGATGTGAAAGAATAGGAGACACAATAATAAATATCAGATATGAAACAATCATTGAGATAACAGAACTTTTAGTCACTATCCCGATCAGAATAATCAAAGAATATAAAATTGCAAATGCAAAAGTAATAGTAAATATTGCAAGCAGAAAAGACGAGTCCCAGTCACCGAACTTTAACCCGATCAAGAGCCAAAGACCAACAATCAAATAAGCGATGTTCACAAAAACCATAACTGTTCCGCCGAAGAATTTCCCCAATATTATCTGCGCTCTTGAAACCGGCTTTGATAGAAGAAGATCAATACTTCCCTTCTCGGTCATCTGCGGGATAAAATTTGCCACAGAGAAGATTGATATAAAAAGTCCGCCGCCGAAAAGTGGAATAGTTATGAACAATTTTAATCCTCGGGAAATCGTAATATTAAGAGAGTCTGAAACGACATTTGCAGCACTCATACCGGAAAAAGATTCCGAGCTGATTGTTAAAAACAATACGGCAAAAAGAAAAAGTACAAATGTCGAAACACTAAAGAAAAAAACAAATATCTTTTTCGACAAAGCTTCTCTAAATGTCAATACGGAAAGCGTATAAATATTCTTCATCATTTCTCCCCCCGTGAATTTTTTATTAGGGAAACAAATAATTCCTCGAGTGTGTTTTTCTGCATGTTAACCGATTTGATATTTATCTTGTTCTTTCTGAGGTAATCAATCACAAAGTTCAACTCATCATTATCTTTTACATTCACAACAAGCTTGTTAGCTTCTTGAGAAATATTTATCGAAGATAATTCCGGGATGGAAAAGATATTCGGAATGTCTGCCACTGTTTCAATTTCATACACCTCTTCAGAAGTGGTCAACTCCTTTACAGTTCCCTCTTTCAGCAGTTTACCTTCATTAAGAATCGCGACTTTATCACTTACAAGTTCAAC
>QILJ01000108.1 GCA_003233295.1 Ignavibacteria bacterium
AGTCAGTTAAGGCTAGGAATAGATTTCTAGTGCATAATCCGGGTTAAACAATTCAGCGATATTCCAATTCCGGAACGAAGGACTCACGGGAATTGGGAATTAGGAATTACAAATTGAGAATTAGGAATTGGCGCAGGCATGGATCAAGGAGTGATTTGTAGACCTTGGAATTGATGTTTACGCTCAGTGCTCAGCGCATTGCGCGATCCTCTATAAAATTCCTAATTTGTAACTTGTAATTCCCAACCATGAACTAATCCAAACAAGGACAAAACTCCATGTAGCAGGCCGAGTGCAGAAATACTTATTATACCTGATATTCATATTCTGCAGTTAGGGTTAACTCTGAAATAAGAAGTTAACAAAAGGACAGGGTTTTCTTTTCCATAACTAACTCTGAACTTGTGAAGTTGGTGTTTTATGAGACTTAACATCATTCAAATATATTACTCATATCTTAAAGCTTCTACAGGATTCCTACTCGCCGCCTTCCACGATTGTACAGAAACTGTGAAGATGGCTATTACCATGGCTACTGATCCGGCCAAAGCAAAAAGCCACCAATTCAGCGTGGTTTTATAGACGAAATTTTCTAACCAAATGTTCATGGCAACAAAAGCGAATGGAATAGCAATCACAAAGGATATCATTATCCATTTTACAAAATCCCAGTTGAGCATTCTCATAATCTCGCTTGTTTTCGCTCCATTTACTTTGCGTATTCCAATCTCCTTCGAACGGCGTTGGGTTGTTAATAGTGACATCCCAAGAAGTCCCATAGCACTAATAAATAAGGCTATGAGTGTAAAAATTGAAAGTAGCTTTGCTTGTAAAAGTTCGGTTTGGTAAACATTCTTGTACATAGAACTGACATAGTCATATTCAAATGGATGCTGGGGAAACAGCTTTTTCCAAACGCTTTCAATCTCGGATAAGGCCGCTTCTTGCATGCCTGGTTGAAATGAAACTACAAAATTTATCAGCCAAAGATTTTTGCGTTTGAATAATACCAAAGGCTCAATCTTTTTCTTTATGCTAGAAAGATGAAAGTCCTTCACTACACCGATAATTTTCCCTGTTGGAATGCTAACTGCTTCATGATCAAAAATAAGTGTAAAGTCTTTCCCTACTATATCATTAGGGTCAGTATAATTCAATCTTTTCATTGCTGATTCGTTTATTATATACTCCCCCGATCCAACATTGTCCTCGTTTTTCTTAGAAAAATTACCGCCACTTAGAAATCTTAAATTAAATATGCTAGCAAAAGAGTAGTCGCAAGGCAAAACTACAATCGTATTATCAGCTTTATTAGTTTCGTTTTTAATGTAGCCTTCCATGGTGAACTGAAACATATCATTTACCTCGCCTCCGGGAGGTGCTAACATCGCAGAAACGGCTTTAATAGAGTTGTATTTTAACAGTTCTGCTTTAAATATGTCAAACTTGCTTTGAACATTACTATGCACATTTTCAAAACAAATCAGGTTACTAGCCTCTGCTCCAATACCACTTTTAAGTGAATAGTTCGTTTGGCGTTGCATTACAAGTACAGCCACAATAAGTGATATTGAAATTGTATACTGAAGTACTATCAGGCCTTTACTGACCCCTTTTCTGTTCAGTTTGTTACTATTCTTATAATCCAAGTAAGACTGTACATTTCGTATTCCTTGTTTTAGCAACAATAAAACACCGGAAAGGACTGTTAGCAAACTAAACAATACCAAAACCAAAAAAATTAGAGACCAGTTACCTTTGAGAAGGTTTAGTCCGAACTGTATTTGAATAAAAAAATGTGTTAATGCGGTGATGAACAGGCTAAATGAAATAGATGCTATGGCAACAATCACTGCTTCAGATAAATAATATTTCAGGTTCAACCATTTAGAGGAACCAAACACCTTACTAACGTAAAGGTATCTGTCACTAAAAGCTGCCATGCCAATGTTAAGGTTGACATAATTAAAAATAGCAATAAACAATAGTAATACGGCTGCAATTGAAAGAGTGTATACAATTGACATGTTACTATTGGCCTCTATCTCACGGAGTTTATCTGAATGTAAATGTATGTCGGAAATATTTTGGAAATGCGCCTTTAATGTTGGTTCCTCATCCAGTTTTTCTACGTTTGAAGAATAGAAATCTCTAAACCTTAATTGTATGGTGCTGGGTTGGGCATTATCAGTCAATAATAAATACGTCCAAGCGGATCTGCTAAATTCATTTTTATCTCTTGGTGTAGCAATAAATTCAGGATGGAAATGGCTATTTTGAGGAAAATCTTTCATAATCCCATTGATAGTAAAGTCAATATTTTCACCATAATATTGCCCCTCTGGTAATGTCAATATCTGGCCTAAAGGGTTCCGGTTTCCGAATATTTTTTTTGCGAAACTTTCGGAAACAACCATTGAACCTGGGTCATCCAATACATTGTCTGGATTTCCTACTATCAGTTCAGATTTAAAGACATCAAAAAATGTACTATCGCATTGAAAAGCCTGATTCACCTTTAAAAAGTCGTTGTCAAGTTTTACCACTCCGCCCAAAACAGGGGCTAACCTTACGTAATTTTCTATTTCAGGAAAATATTCAGCCATTCGGGAGATATATTCTGTATTTAATATTCGCGAATAATGCTTTCCAGAAAAAAGATCCGGGCTGGTATTGGTGAACCGATAAATCCTATCCGATTCTTTATGGTAACTGTCATAGGACAATTCGTTCTTTAAGAAAAGTAGAATAATCAATATCCCGCTTAATGCTAAGCTTAACCCTGCAACTTTTATTAGATTAAGAAATGGTCTTTTCATTAAGTGCCTGAAAGCAAATATAAATTCCATCGGTTATTTAGATTTCTTCATTTTTGTATCAAGATATTCTTTCGAGGCTTTAATAAGTAATTCTTTGCAACAACATTATACTTTGCCAATCTTACTTCAATGATAAGGCTACATTTAATGACCTATATAAACCTGTTCAAATTCTTGGATAACCCTGATAAGGCCATACAAGACAATCAATATAATCAACCGAGTTACCATTACGAATTGTTTCCTACATAATACGAGGGGGATGCTATTGGGAAAACCAAAAAAAGCATTCATTAAGCAGCGTATATATGGATTTATTGATATTTTCAATTTTTACCGGACAGCAATGATTTTGAGTTGGAGCAGGCATGGATCAAGGGATCAAGGGATCAAGGGATCAAGGGATCAAGGGATCAAGGGTGATAGGGTGATAAGGTGATAAGGTGATAAGGTTGATCTGCAGATCTTGGAATAGGTGCTTACGCTCAGTGCTCAACGCATGGCGCAATCCTCTATAAAATTCCTAATTTGTAATTCCAAATTAATAAAGGCAATTTCGTAAGAGTTCGTAATATTTGAATTCAATGAAATAATGAGGAAGGTTCTATTTTTTCTGGTTTTTTCGCTGACTCTTCTTTCTTGTCAGGATAAACAAAAGATTAGTTTTAACCAACAAATCAGGCCAATCCTAAATGACAATTGTCTGGTTTGTCA
>QILJ01000521.1 GCA_003233295.1 Ignavibacteria bacterium
CCGGCATAGGTATTCCCGACAAATCACTTAACAGAATATTTGAAAGATTTTATAGGGTGGATAAAGCACGCTCACGCTCAGTCGGCGGAACGGGTTTAGGTTTGGCAATTGCCAAGCACATTTTAGAAGCACACAATTCAAAAATCGAAGTTAAAAGTAAACTGAATGAGGGCAGTGAATTTTATTTTAAATTGAAAAAGTGATGATAACAAAATTGTTTTAAGAATTACTTTTCACAGTCACAAAATTTTTTGGAAATTTAAAGGGTGGATTAAGCCATTCTTAATTTATTAACTAACTTCAATTAGTTGTTATTATTTGTTTTACTATTTAGATTTATGTTAAAACGTATTACTTTTATTAAGATGTTGACTACAAGCTAAAGGAAACTATGGACTAATTGAATGAAAAACAGTAAACCCATATCTCTTAGGTCAGTAATACTTGGTGAATCTGTTACGTTTCTTGGAAATGAAAATATGCAATGCTTAATAACTCAGAACGGACTTGTTGAGCTTGTAAATCAACTGGTTAACTACAAAGAAGAAGGTAAAGATTTATTTCCTGAGATTTATATAGTAGATGATATCGATTTGATTCTAAAAACCTTGCCAATGTCACAACATTGTTTCATTGGAAAAGGAGAAAAAACAATAGATACAATGATGAGAGCATTGAAGAAATGTGCTCCGTTAACTGACGCAGACTGGTCTATTTATATACAAAGAAATGAAGATAGTTTTGGTTATGGCGTTTTTAGAGCGGGGACATCAATACTATCTGTCTCTATCGAAGAAACATTAATTAATAATGGTTCAGATGAAATAAAGGCAGTTCTTCTACATCAAATATCGGATAAATTGATTGAAGTAAAAGGAGTGAAAAATGATTCTTTAATAATAAGCTTTGGGGGCATAGAAGAATCAGAAATTACTCCATTAGAAAATCAATCAGAGTTTATAAAGAAGATTGTAGAATATGTTCCATCAAGAATTAAAGAACCAACAATTAATTTTTATAAAAAAGTTTTCAGTGAGATACTGAAAGTTGGACACGGTACTTTGGCTTGTGTAATAAATCATTCAAAAAAAGATTTACCTAAAAAATTAAAAGATGGCATCGTCTTAGAAAAACGGGTTGATATTCCAAGCTTTATCAGCAATTTATTAGAAAAAGAAGATTTGCGAGCAAATTCGATGTTAAATGGTTCTTATTCCATAATAATTGGAATGATGCAAAGTGACGGAATAACAGTTTTTACAGACAATGGAGTAATTGCGGCCTATAATGTATTTGTTAAACACCCTGCCAAAATTGCTAAAACAAATACTTCTGGTGGTGCACGAAGCAGAACTTTTTTAACGCTTTGTAATATGATAGGAAAGGGGATTGAAGCAGCATATATTCAATCTCAAGATGGTAAAATTGAAGTAAAAGGAAAGCAGAATGACTGACATTACTAAAGATATCGTTCTTTGGAAGAACTCATATATGCCTGTATTACCAAAAAAGGTGGCCAATATTGAGGAGTTAGTTGATTTTGGAATTCAACTTTCGAATAAGGACAAAAAACAGATAGTTACAGCATTTAAGAATGAATCATACGAAATGCTATCTACCTATATCTGGACTAAATCTATAACAGCGCTTAAAAATCAACTTAGCAAAATGGGAGTGGCCTTTATTGCTGAGATGCTAGATCGGCCTGATATCAACGAAAACAGTAATTTACAACAGGCAATCTCAGAATTTGAAGCAATAAGACTTGCAGAGGAATTAGGTGTAATAAGTGGTACTGCTGCATTTCGCCTAAAGCAGGCTATGGAGGCTATTACCCATTTCAACCAACCTGAAATTGATGATGAATATGAAGAAGAAATGTCTGAAGACGAGACAAAACTTGTTATTCGGTCATGTATACAAGGTGTGTTGGGATATGGCAAAATTGAAGCTGTTATTGATTTTAAAAACTTCAGAAATAATCTTGAAGAAATTACATTAACTGAAGACAATCCTGATATCATAAAACTAATTCAGAGTCCATACTTTTTTCATAGAACAACTCTAAGGATTCTTTTATCTATAGTCAAAACAACATTAGGAGCACATCTAGAAAATGCATTAGCGAATTCAAATTTAATTATCCCGAAAATCTGGGATAATTTGAAGCATCCTGAAAAGTTTCAAGTAGGCAGAAGCTACGCTGAACTTTTTGCTGATGGTAAAACCAAAGCCTCCAGCGGGATAAAACAAGTACTTTTAAAAGTAAAAGGGTTTGACTTTGTTCCTGAAGATTTAAGATCATCATCATTCATCAAAATCGCGAATGAAATTCTTGTTGCTCATGAAGGACTAAATAATTTTTACAATGAGCCAGTCCCAGTAAGAACTTTAAGTAAGATGGGTAACGTAATACCGGCTCCTGCTTTTTCAATATGTATGACTGCTCTTCTTTCCGTGATTCTTGGTAATCGTTATGGGGTTTCAATTGCTGCACAAGATAATGCCAATGAAATACTCTCCAACATAACAAGAGACAGATGGGCATATTACTTTAAACAATGCTTAGAGGGCGATGAGCGTATTTTATACAAGCTAACGCTAGATTATCCGTTGAACAGGTGGCTAAGTATGTTCTCAGAGGAATTTATTGAAGACATGATTCCACAAGTATCAAGCAAGTATCTCATTAACCTATTAAAGTTCATGAAGGAAGGGAATAGACAAAAAATTCAAAGAATAGCTAATCAAATGTATACCAAACTTGGATACGTAAACAAGTAAAAGCTGATAACATACGATATTGCACATGCCATATCTAGATCGTTACCCAATAGCCCTTTCAACATCCTCAAAAAAGATTGCTTGTTGGTTTACATAGTGCAAGAATGCAGAGTTGCTATTATTCGTTTTATGAGTTAAATTTCTATTAAAATACATGGGCATTACTAAAAATTTGTTCACAAGCCGTAAGAAAAGAAAAAAGAATTTATTAAAGAAAGATTAGACAAATGGATATACAAACTAAAAAACTACATTTTGTTCAGGAATTCTTAAGACTTAAGGACGAAAACCTAATTGACAAGCTGAATAAATTATTAAAATCAGAAAGAAAGAAAAAATTTGAAAAGGAATTAAAATCATTAAGTAGTCAGGAATTTAATGACTTGATAGATAAATCAGAATCTGATTCAAAAAATGGAAGACTAACATCTGCTCAAGAACTTAAGCTTGATATTAATTCATGGAATTAAAGGTTTTTTGGACTGACACTGCGAGATTTCAATTGGAGGATATTTTTAATTATTACAAAGATAAAGCAAGTTTAAAAGTTGCTCAAAAACTAATCAAACAAATCATTACCCAATAGCCCTCTTAACATCAGCAATCAAATCTTCTACATCCTCAATTCCAACAGAGAAACGAACGAGTCCGTCGGTCAATCCAAACTTTTCTCTTTCCTCTTTTGGAACCGTTGCGTGCGTCATACTTGCAGGATGGGAAATAAGACTTTCAACTCCGCCAAGACTCT
>QILJ01000262.1 GCA_003233295.1 Ignavibacteria bacterium
GACCAAAATGGTTCGTACGACGGAAAAATTATTGTTAAGGCAAATACCTATAACAAGTTTTACAATACTGACATTAAAAAAAATGTTGAGGTAAATGCAAAAGTAACCGTTAATACAGAGAAAGAAAAGAACACTGTCTTTTTCAAAGTAAACGATTCTACTCCTGAAATTTGGAAATACATGGCAAAAGTTGCCGGTAAAGAAGATGACCTGTTGGGAACGATCAAATTTGAAAATAGAATAAATGCTCATACCATTTCCGGTGAGATCGTTCTTGAGGAAGTTGCCTTTACAAAGATGAAAGATGTAACAAATGCAGCGCTGGATTATGCCGGAACGGCAGTCAATATTGCTTTGGGTTTGATAGGCATAATGGCATTGTGGCTTGGCGTGATGAAAGTAGCTGAGGATGCAGGATTGATAAGAATTATTGCGAATGCTGTAAGACCTATAACAAAGTTCTTATTCCCTGATGTCCCTCCGGATCATCCTGCAATGGGTTCGATGATAATGAACATTGCAGCTAATATGCTGGGGCTCGGTAATGCCGCTACTCCTTTTGGAATAAAGGCAATGGAAGAACTTGATACGTTAAATGAGAATAAAGGGACTGCAACAAATGCGATGGTCACTTTCCTTGCAGTTAATACTGCGGGTTTAACTTTGATACCGGTAACCGCCATTGCAATAAGGGCAGCTTCGGGCAGCAGCAACCCGGCTATAATAATAGGGACTTCAATATTCGGAGCGCTATGTGCAACAACTGTTGGAATAACATCAGCAAAAATTCTTGAAAAATTCCCCATAAAAAAAGGTGAATTAGGTAATTGGTTGAGATCTTATAAAAAAGGATTAGCCGTTTTTGCTTCTCTCATTGCAGTTATCGCTCTGTTGAGTATAACAGGGGTTTTATCAAAATTATTTTCGGTTCTCAGTTTTATTAATCCGGATTTTTTCAAAGCGATTATAAATATAATTTCAATTATTGCAATTCCCGGACTGATCTTCTTCTTCATCGGATATGGTGCAATTAAAAAAGTAAAAGTTTACGAGGTGTTTGTTGAGGGAGCAAAAGAAGGATTTGATGTTGCGGTTAGGATTATCCCTTACTTAGTTGCTATGCTCGTTGCAATCGGGATTTTTAGAGCAGGTGGAGGAATGCATATTCTAATTTCCATGTTATCACCAGTTACGGATTTTATTGGTATGCCTGCGGAAGCTTTGCCTATGGCAATTATGCGCCCTTTGTCTGGTAGTGGCTCTTTGGGCATTATGGCTGAAATAATCTCAGTTTACGGACCTGATTCTTTCATCGGAATTTTGGTATCAACATTTTTCGGAAGTACTGAAACAACGTTTTATGTTCTTGCGGTTTATTTCGGTGCGGTAAATATTCGTGTTACAAGACATGCAGTGCCTGCTGGCTTGCTGGCTGACACAGCGGGGATACTCGGCGCTCTGTTTATTGTGAAATTATTATTTGGTTAGGAACTTTGATAAAACTTGTGAATTACGATTAAATAGTTGACGTTTTAAAGAAATTGTGGCATTATTAATGATAGATTTATTAATATAAAAGAGTAGTTAAATGAGAATAGGAATTCCAAAGGAAACACATCACGAGGAAAAGAGAGTTTCTCTTGCTCCAGCCGGAGTTGATACTCTTGTTAAATTCGGTCATACTGTTTTTATTGAAACGAGTGCAGGAGAGGGAAGCCACTTTACCGATGAAGATTACATCAGTGCCGGTGCTACAATTGTATACAGTAAAGAAGAAGTTTATCAAAGAGCGGAATTGATAGCACAAGTTTCACATCTGACGGAAGAAGAGATTGATCTTCTAGAGGAACATCAAGTTGTAATAGCTTTCCATAAATTTGCGGTCGGCAAGAAAAGTGCAATAGAAAAATATATGGAAAAGAAAATAACAGCGATCAGTTATGAACTCATCGAAAAAAATGATGAACTGCCTGTCCTTCAATCAATGAGCGAAATTGCCGGTCAACTTGCCGTGCAGATCGGAGAAAGATATATGGGGAGCGATTATCAATATGGTCGAGGAATACTAATGGGCGGTATTGCTGGCGTTGCCCCGGCAGCAGTTGTTGTATTAGGTGCCGGAGTTGTTGGGCTTAACGCTGCTCGCGCTGTAGTAGGCAGAGGTGCTCAAGTGATAGTGCTGGATAGGGACCTCCGAAGATTAAAAAGATTGGAAAATGTTCTTTCTAAAAATATTACAACTGTTGTGGCTAATCCATATACAATTGCCAGAGGAGTTAAGTTTGCTGATTTGTTTATCGGTGCGGTGCAGGTAAGGGGTGAAAAAGTACCTCACATTGTAACAGAAAAAATGGTTAAAAGCATGAAGAAAGGTGCTGTTATTGTTGACTTATCTATTGATCAAGGCGGGTGTGTTGAAACGAGCAGACCAACAACACTTTCCAATCCGGTCTTTGTTGAACATGATGTTATTCATTTCTGTGTTCCCAACATCCCTGCAATGGTCTCAAGAACAGCCTCATACGGATTAACAAATGCTTCCCTTGAATATATCCTAGAAATTGCAAACAATGGATTGTCAAATGCTGTACTGGGTGATCCGGATTTTTCAAAAGGGATCTGCACTTATAACGGTTATTGTACAAACCAGATACTTGCTGATTCTTTCAATTTAGAATATAGACGTCTGCATATATTTTCAACAAATTAAAAAGAATTTGTTATGACTATAGAAGAATTAAATGTAAAAATGATAAAACCGCCTTCGTGGATGCGGAAGTATAATGAGAAACTTACCACTGCTGATAAAGCCGTTAAGATCATTAAATCCGGTGACAGTATAATTGTTCAACCCGGCTGTGCGGCGCCAATGGAATTGTTAAGAGCAATGGTAAGACGGAAGGATGAGCTTTTCGATGTGAAGTTATATCATATTCTGATTGTCGGTGATATTCCATACTTAAAACCAGGAATGGAAAAGCATTTTCGTCATAGGGCTTTCTTCATCGGAGCCAATACTAGAAAGGCGGTTAACGAAGGTCGTGCTGATTTTATCCCAATATTTTTATCTGAAGTTACACTCCTTTTCAAAAATGAAATTCTACCGGTAGATGTGGCTTTCATCAATGTTTCACCGCCCGATGAGCATGGTTTCTGTAGTTATGGAATTGATGTGGGTAATATCAAAACTCCAACCGAAAAAGCAAAAACCGTTATAGCACAGATAAATCCGAATATGCCCCGCGGACTTGGAAACAGTTTTATTCACATAAATAAAATTGATTACATTGTTGAACATGATGAGGTATTATTGGAACTACCGCAAATTGATCCTAAAGCAAGTCAGGAACTTATCGATATATATGATAACATTGGAAGGAATGTGGCGGATTTGATAGAAGACGGTTCAACATTGCAGATGGGAATAGGAGCAATACCCGATAATGTTATGAAATATCTGCGCAATAAAAAAGATCTCGGTGTTCATACCGAAATGTTCT
>QILJ01000094.1 GCA_003233295.1 Ignavibacteria bacterium
TGGTCTCTCTCCATAAATCAAAGCTCCGTTTATTTGAGGTTCATCTTTTACAGGAGGCGTTAAGATATACGGCACACCTTCGCTTACTTCTATTTCAGTATCATCGTTCAATTCAAAGTCATATTCTATTGTTGTTGACTCTTTTGGTTTATCAAACTTGAATGAGAAGTTTTTCTTTCCGCCCGGGGCAAGATTGAAGGAAATTTCTTTTTCATATATTTCATCTTCAGTAATATTATTCTCAACTTCTATCTCCATCTCACCATCGATAGTGTATTTGGCGGATGAGTTAGATATAGAAATTGTTTTACTAAACTGCCCTCCGCTGTCAGTAAAATTATTTTTGTTGATGTTGATTACCAAGTAATCACTTAGCTGCGGCATTGTTATATTTACATCACCGGAGTACAAACCACCGGAAGCGCCCAAATCAAAAACTCTGATTGCAATTTCGTTTTCGCCGTCCCATTTGATCAAGCTGTCGTCCGACGGTAGAGAATATCTGCGGTCAGCATACCATAGTGATTGATCCAAATCTTTATATGAGTCGGTTACTTTGGTGCCGCGTTTAACATTGTGTGCATTTTCCCCGATAAGTTCACCGTTAAAAAAGAATTGGTCAAAATCATTGATCTTTCCAAAATTAAAAATCAGGCTGTCTTTGAGTTCAGAATTTTTTTTGAGAGATGATGGAATTACGACTGTAATTCTATACCATGCAAATCCATCAAGCTTTTTGTATCCCTGATCTTCCCATCTATTGTTAACATCGATATTTTTCCAATACGTATCATCAAAATCAGGTTTTGCATAATCCAAATTATCGCCGGCATTGAACTTCCAGCCGTTACTTAATTCTAAAACTTCATGACTTTTTTCCTTATCACTACAAGCAGATAATGCTACTATTATTACTAATGAAATAAGAAAATATTTTACTTTAGGCATTACTCCTCCAAATATTTATTGAAATATTCTGGTAATTATTCTATTTGCAACTTAATTATTACACTGAACCGATACAATAAAATATTAAGATATTATGTGAATTATGGTAAGCAAAAGAAATAAAAAGAAAGAGTATTTTTTCAAGTGAGAATTTTAAGAGATTTTGTATAGCTTACGTGATTTTTTTTACAAGTCTATTTGAAGTTACGCTCCGTATTTCTTTTTTGTTCAAAAGTTTTATAGATGTTTGTTCTGATAAGTGCATATTGACCATTTGCTTTATTCATTCTTTTGTAAATTTTAAAATTTATGTGTAAGTTATTTGCACTCGTTATCACATTGAGCACACTGGTAATTTTATTATGTGTTTTTATAAATAAATTTGGAGGATTTAAAATGTTTCACAACATACAAAACTTAAAAGTTGTTTCAACTTTCGTTGGAATACTTTTAATGTTTTTCAGCAGTACCGCACTATCAATTCCAAGTTTCTCCCGACAAACAAATTTACCTTGCAGTTCTTGTCATTACAAATTCCCGGAATTAAATAATTTCGGCAGATTATTTAAATTGAACGGATATACAATTACAACTGCATCAACAATTAAATCAACAGAGGAAAACAAATCAGGTCTTCAGTTATTAAATTCACTCCCTATTTCAGTAAGTTTTCAAACATCATATACTTCAATAGCTTCAAATGTTCCTGGCGAGCAGAATAACGTAATTGAATTCCCACAAGAATTGGGGATATACCTAGCTGGAGCTATTACTCCTCATATTGGCGCTTTCGTTCAAATTAGCTATGAAGATCAGGAGGGTTCAATTGGATTAGATATGACGGATATTCGTTACGCTAATCATACATCTATTAGTGATAAAGATTTATTATACGGAGTTAGTTTAAACAATGCACCAACTATGCAAGACGTTTGGAACACTGTGCCCATGTGGTCTTATCCATTTACCGGTTCCGGTGTAGCTCCAACACCAATGGTTAGTACTGTGTTAGAGTCTATGATGAATGTAATGGGTTTCGGAGCTTATGCACTGTATAACAACTTCATATACGTCGAAATAAGTGCTTACCGTTCTGTCGTGCAGGGAGGACCCATACCCCCAAATGCATCTTCGTCTAATATAATCAGTTCAGTTGCACCCTATTGGAGATTAGCCCTACAGCAACAATGGGGAACTCAATATATTGAAGTTGGAACATACGGAATTGCCCCGCAGATTTATCCGATTGGGATTACAGAAGAAAAAGACAAATATACAGACCTCGCATTCGATGCACAATACGAGAACTCCTTTAATTCCGGTAGCTTAATCGCCCACGCCAATTATATACATGAAAAGCAGAACTTAGATGCCACTTACGGATCCGGTGGTTCGGCTAATGCATCGAACGTTCTTAATTCTTTAAAAGTTGACGCGGGTTATAACTTTAATGCAGGTTACTCATTTACCGTTGGGTACTTTAACATAAACGGAGATGATGACAGCAAGTTATACGTACCTGCCGAGGTTGAAGGAAGCACTAATGGTTTGCCGAATAGTAACGGATTTACATTTCAGGCAACTTTATACCCCTGGCTTAATACACAATTTGCATTACAATATGTATTGTATAACAAATTTAACGGATCAAGTGCCGATTACGACGGAAGCGGAAGAAATGCATCCGATAATAATACTTTATATGCAAATATATGGCTTATGTTCTGAGTTGGTTCTTTTAATTTAACCAGTTAAGTTAGTTAAGTACTGAGCAGCAGATTTTATTGGAATAAAGATTTTTGATAACGAAATATATTTACTAAAATTTTTGATTACCGGTTTCTTGCTTAATCACAAATCGATTAGAATCTGTTGCTTATTTAGAAAATTATTATTTCGATCTCTATTTTGAGGGATAAATTTTATAATGAATCTTCCCGCCCCAAGCGGCGGGGAATTCATTCTTTGTCTGCCTTTGTCGGATTGAAAAAATTGAGGTCATTTACACTGTACAGAGTGACATTTTAGCTTTCTGCAGCGCACACAATTAGAGAAGGAACAAAATATGGCAGAAATAGATACAGAAAATGTTTCCAAAAAAGAATTATCACGGCGTAAATTTTTTATACTTCTTAGCGGAACACTTTCAGGCTTTATCGCTTTCATCTTAGGCATTCCGTTAATTGCATCAATATTGGGGACTGTTAGTAAGATAAAGAACAAAAAGCTTTCAAAATTAACTCGAGTTAGTACCATTCCAATTCTTAAACCTGTTAATCTAAATTTTGTAACTACAAAAACGGATGCCTTCATAAAAAGTATAGAACCGCAAGATGCCTGGGTCATAAAAAGATCAAATTCTGACATAACGGTTTTTTCGCCAATTTGCCCTCATCTCGGATGCAGATATGCGTGGAATTCTAATCAGAAATTATTTATTTGTCCATGTCATAATAGTGTATTTGATATTAATGGAAAGGTTATTTCAGGACCCGCCCCGCGGGGTCTTGATACGCTTCCTAAAAAGATACAACAAGGAGAACTATTTGTGT
>QILJ01000498.1 GCA_003233295.1 Ignavibacteria bacterium
TGAACATTCCAATGTCGCCGATCCTATTGGTAAGAAATGCTTTCATGCTTGCATTTGAAGCAGATTTCTTTTCGTACCAGAATCCGATCAACAGATAAGATGATAGTCCAACAAGTTCCCAGAAGATGTACATCATTAATATATTATCAGTTAGAACGATACCAAGCATGGAGAATGTAAATATTCCCAAGTATGCAAAATAGCGGGAGTATCTTTTATCACCTTTCATATATTCAAGTGAGAAAATATGAACTAGAGCGCTTATTAAAGTAACAACAAACAGCATAATTACTGTTAGATTGTCAATCTTAATACCGAGCTGAATGGATAATGGTCCCATTGAAGGAACGTTTCCAAAGTCGATCCAAGTAAATGTTGAAACGATATTTTTATTGATATAAGATCCCAGTTTTATATAACCCATAAAAATTGAAAGGAATAAAGAAAAGACCATAATGCCCACTTCAAACCAATACAATTTTTTAAATCTTTTACCAAAGATCAAAACGGTTGTAAAACCGAGTAACGGTAAAAACAAAATAAACAGCGATATAGTTATTAAACTAGATTCTGACATAATTATTCTTTTAAATTATCAATTTCATCAACATTAACATGACCGAATGTTTTATAGATATTCAGCACGATAGCCAGTGCAATTGCAGCTTCGGCAGCGGCTAAGATTATAACGAACAAAGCAATCAGCTGACCATTCAAACCAAAATTGCCGTATCTTGAAAATGCGACAAAGTTAATGTTTGCTGCATTTAAAACAAGCTCAATTCCCATAAGAACAAGGATGGCATTTTTACGTACCAGAATTGCATAAATCCCAAATGCAAACAGGAACGAACTTACAACTAAATAATGTGTTAATCCAACTTCAAACAATTTTATCCTCTATTACTATTTATCATCTCTACGAGCCATTGAAGCAGCTCCTATCATAGCGATCAACAATAGTATTCCTAATAGTTCAAAAATTAAAACGTAATCTGTTATTAAAAGTTTTCCAAGATCGTATGTTGTTGTCTGCGGTATCTTGGATACTTCAATCTTCCAGTTTGTTTTCGTCAAAATTGAAACGATGCTTCCTAGAAGAACACCGACAGCAACAACTGCAGGCAGAACAGCAACTTTTCCTTTTTTAATTTCGATGTGAGTAATATCAGATGTAAGCATAACACCGAATAACAAAAGAATAAGAATACCGCCAATATAAACCATGATTTGCGTTACCGCAACAAAATCAGCACCAAGCAAAACATACAATCCGCTGATACCAAAAAGCGTTGCTAATAGATAGAATGCTGACCTAACAATGTTCCCGGAAGATACCACCATCAACCCGGAAACTATTGTAATAGCTGCAAACAAGTAAAATATGAAATCGTAAATTGACATATATTATTAAATTATTATTGTTCTTCTGGTTTATTGTTCTCATTTTCAGAAGCAGGGGCATCTTCTTCAGGCTTATCTTCACCGGTGTTATCCCCGTTCTCTTCTAATTTTTTTGCCTCTTCGGCTTTCTTCGCTTCTTCTTCAGCTTTCTTTTTTGCGTCGGCTTCTGCTTTTGCTTTAGCTGCTTCTAATTTTTTTGCTTCTTTCTCAGCTTGGAACTTTTCAAAATTTTCTGTTTTCTCTTTAATTTCATCTTCAGTTAAACTGGCAAATTTATAAACTAGATCATTTCGATCAAATTCAGAAAATTCATAAACATCTGTCATAAATATACAATCTGTAGGGCAGGGGAATACACATAATTGACAGTAACAGCACTTAGCAATATCAATATCAAATTTAGTTACCCACAAAGCTTTCTTCTTACCCTGGGATGTCAATCCAAGATCATCGGTCGGCAGAGCTTTTACCGTATCGATCTCAATACAATCAACCGGACAAGCGGTTTCACATTGTTTACACCCAATGCAATCATCCATATTTACAAATAATCTATTACGCGCTCTTTCAACCATCGGAACACGTTCATCGGGATATTGGATGGTTACAGCAGGAACAAAAAGATGTTTCCACGTAACTTTCATACCAATAAAAATGGTATATAATCCATCCCAAGTATTTTTCAGATAATTTTTAATCATACTATATCAACAAAATTAAACCAACTATCAATAAATTAAAAAATGCATATGGAATCAGATACTTCCAGCATATTGTCATTAACTGATCCACCCTGACCCGCGGCAGTGTCCATCTTAACCACATTTGAACGAATACAAAAAACAATCCCTTTGCAATGAACCAGAAAGTCTGCTCGATTGGAACAAGCCAATCAATCCCAAGTAAATGACCGAGATAACCGATTGGCGACTGATATCCGCCAAAGAAAAAAACAACTAAAATTGATGACACCAAGAACATATTAGCAAATTCAGCAAGGAAGAACATTGCAAACTTAACGCCCGAATATTCGGTACTGAAACCGGCTACTAATTCCGATTCAGATTCGGGTAAGTCAAACGGTGTTCTGTTCGTTTCAGCAAGTGAACTTATAAATAATATAATAAATGCGATAAGCATGAACGGGATAATCAAAAATTTAGCAATGCCCGTTAATGCTCCGCCGAAAATTCCCCAATCCCAGATAAAACCGGCTTGCTGAACGCTGATATCATTAAGACTCATCGAACCGTAAACCATTATCATTGTAAGAACAATTAATGCAGTGGGAATTTCGTAACTCACTATTTGTGCTGCGGAACGTATAGCTCCGTAAAGTGAATATTTATTGTTTGAACCCCAGCCAGCCATTAACAATCCGGCAACAACAAACCCGGAAACAGCAAGCACAAAGAAAATTCCTACATCAGCGTTCGATCCGATGTAAATTGAAGTAAACGGCAGCATTGCATATGCTAAAAATGTCCCGACAAAAACCAAGTAAGGCGCAATGTTGAACAGAGCTTTATCAGTAGCCGAAGCAACAATATCTTCTTTCTGCAATAGCTTAAGGAAATCCGCTAACGTTTGAAGCGAACCATGCCATCCAACTCTCATCGGTCCGAGTCTATCCTGCATATGAGCGGATACTTTTCTTTCAAGCCAGACAGCGAACAAAGTAAAAACAACCATGAAAGCCAATGGGGGAACGGTTCCCAAAACAAAGGCTATGATGTCGCTTCCCGTTATTTCTGAAATGTAATTTTGCATTTATCTATCAATTTCTCCTAGTACAATATCCAAGCTGCCGAGAATTGCCACAACATCGGCGATCAAATATCCCTTTGCTATTTGTCCCAGCGCTGAAAGCGAAACAAATGAAGGCGCTCTGACTTTTACTCTAGCTGGGTTAACAGTGCCGTCGCTTATAATAAAATAGCCGAGTTCACCTTTTGGAGCTTCAACTCTGTGGTAAATGTGTCCCTTCGGCGGTTTAACTCTTCTGGGAACTGCCGATTTTACATCACCGTCCGGAATTTGATCGATCGCCTGCTCGATGATTCTTAAACTTTGTTCAAGTTCCAGAATTCTTCACCGACAGTACCAACTAATCCTTCACCAATCGGAATTTCAAAATCAAACCTGTCATATATTGAATAAGAATCGTTTTTTCTAAGATCGAACTTAACACCGCTTCCCCGGAGATTAGGTCCGGACAATCCGAGATTTATTGCTTCCTTAGACGGACATATACCAATGTTGGCAGTCCTTTCAATAAATATCTTATTATATGTTAAAAGTTCGTTCAATTCAACAATGGTTGGTCTAAAATAATCAACGAACTCCTTCGTTTTTCTTACAAAGTCAGGATGAATATCGTGTGAAAGTCCGCCAACCCACATATAATTATATAATAAACGCGCTCCGCAAGTTTCTTCGAATAATGTTAGAATTTTTTCTCGGTCTCTAAATAAATAAAGAAATGGAGTAAAAGCGCCGAGATCAAGTCCGTAAGTTCCAAGTGCTACCATGTGAGAAGCAATTCGCTGCAGTTCACCCATTATCACACGGATATATTCAACTCTTTCCGGTACTTCAATTTCCATCAATTTTTCAATAGCTCCAACATAACCGAAGTTATTATACATGGAAGCGAGGTAATCCATTCTATCCGTATATGGAATTACTTGAGGATAAGTCATTGCTTCAGCGTGTTTCTCGAAGCATCGATGCAGGTAACCTATATGAGGTTTTACATCATGAACAACTTCACCTTCCAGCACGAGTTCCAATCTCAGCACTCCATGAGTAGAAGGGTGCTGAGGACCCATGTTCAATACCATTTAATTTTTCATTTAGATTTCAGATAACAGATTTCAGACTAAAAATTAAATTCTTAATCCTTTCTTAAATCCGTATATCATCTTTTTAATTTCAATTATTTTAACAGTTAAATTTTCTAATTCTTTCTTATAGATATATTGCAAATCGTATGCTAAATAAATTTGTGTTTCTAATTAAAAAGCAGAACCATTTGCTATATCTAAAAATCTATTAAAGTCTTTATCACTATTTCTTCCTGCACCTTCAGCAATATTTGAAGGAATTGAAACTGCTGCTCTTTGCATTTGTGATACTAAAGCAAATTTTTCTTCAGATGGAAATTCGGCAGTAGCTTTATAGATTTCTATTACCAGTTCTCTAGCTTTTTGCCAAATTTTCATTTCTCTGAAATTGTGCATCCCATCTCTATAATTTGATGTCTATCAATATGTAATAAATCTATATGAAATCAGAATTTTCTCAATCTGAATTCTGATATCTATAAATCTGATATCTAATAGGGAATCTTCATCCCGAATCTTCATCCCGTCATAATATTCCGGATTTTCGTAATCTTTTCTTAACGGATAACCGTCCCAATCATCGGGCAGTAAAATTCTTCTTAAATCAGGATGATTCAGAAAGATTATCCCATACATGTCATAAGCCTCACGCTCATGCCATGTGGATGCTTTCCAAACCGGATCAACAGACTCAACTTCCGGTTTATCCTTATCAGTAATAACTCTTAAACTTTATGATCAATGGTTGTTGAATGCAGATGATAGTAAACACTGAAAGTTCCGCCTTTAATTGTAACGGTTCCGTCTTCTTCAGTGATCTTTTCACCGTTTGCATCATCAACGCCTGATAAATTCATCAAACTATCAAATTGTAACTCTTCATTGACTCTTAAAAATTGAGCAATTTTATTTATCGCTAACGGATCAACAATTATAATCGGCTCAACCGGCAATTCTGAATCAATTTCAACTACAGCATCTTGAAATTCAGCTTTTAATATTTCAAATATTTCTTCGGGACTTTTCATGCTGTTTTCTTTTTGGTTCTAAGTGTTTCGTTCCTAATTTTTTCCTGTAATTTCAGAAGTCCTTCGAGCAATGCTTCTGGTCTTGGAGGACATCCCGGTACATAAACATCTACAGGGATTATTCTATCGATACCTTTTAAAACGTGATAGCCATGTTCCCAGTATGGTCCGCCGCTATTTGCGCAGCTTCCCATCGAAATAATATATTTCGGATCGGGCATTTGTTCGTATAATCTTTTAATTCTGGTTGCCATTTTTAATGTTACCGTTCCCGAAATAATTATAACGTCAACCTGCCTAGGAGTAGGACGCGGCATAACGCCGAACCGGTCAAAGTCATAATGAGATGCAGACGTAGCCATCATTTCAATTGCACAGCAGGCAAGCCCGAAACTCAACTGCCATAGAGAGGACAACCTAGCCCAGTTCAACACATCTTCAGCTTTCGCAATAACTATATTACTATCGGCAAATTCTTTATCCAGTAATCCCATAAATTTTACTCAGCTTTCGGATCTTCTTTATTTGGTTTTGAAATATCTAGATTAAGGTTCGGTATTATCGGCTTACTTCTGTCCCATTCAAGATCACCTTTTCGCCATTCATATAACATACCGATAAATAGAATGGTCAAAAAGATTGCCCCCACTGAGAATCCGTAAAACCCAAAAGCTCTAAAATTGACCGCCCACGGAAAGAGCAGAACAACCTCAACATCAAAAATTAAAAAGATAAGTGCAACGACATAGAAACGAATATTGAACTTCTGCCATGATGAACCGATCGGGTTCTCGCCGCATTCATAAGTCATTAACTTTTCCTTGGTTTTTCTGTTAGGTCTAACCATGTAGGCTGTAACGATTGCGATTCCAACGAATCCAATCCCTACTAGAACGAAGATAAAGATTTTACCAAATTCTGTAAGCATATATACCGTAAAAAAATGATAAGCGAAAAATAGTGAATACTTTAAAATAATGTCAAGGAATTAATCTTCATTATTAAAAAAAATGTAGATAATATTCTCTAATTTTTCGTATTTATTTCATAACTTATTATAAATAAAGGTCTTATCTGGTTGTGTTTAATAATAATCTTAACTCTAAGCTATAAGTAAATATTTTCATTCAGTATGGTAATATTAATCCGACCTTTTGAAACTAAAGTCAGTTCATCAATTAATTTTTGGAGATTTTCCGGTTTAATATGACATTGAATTTTCGGAATTTCATCGAACAGATTTTTGATATTTTTAGCTCCGAATTGATTTAAAAAATGGTGAACATGACTGGTTATATCGTAGTTAAATTCGATCAAGAT
>QILJ01000079.1 GCA_003233295.1 Ignavibacteria bacterium
AGTAAAGATAATGGACTTCGGAATATCGAAGTCATTATACGAAGATACATCCAGAACAAAGACCGGCGCAAGAATAGGAACTATTTATTATATGAGTCCCGAGCAGATCAAAGGTCAGCCAATAACTCCTCTAACCGATATTTACTCAATCGGGTGCACTGTTTATGAAATGATTACTGGTCTTCCTCCGTTTTTCAGTCAGAATGAATTTGATGTAATGGATGGTCATCTGCATAAAGAAGTGATCCCGGTCTTCGAAACCACACCGGAATTATCCGCCGAACTGAATAGGGTTCTAGGAAGATTGCTAAGTAAAGATCCGACAAAGCGGTATCAATCTTGTAATGAAACAATTATTGCTTTCCATTTTTTAGACCAGTTCTTAAAAGAATCGGAATCGGATTATTTTGAACATAAAAAGAGAAAAAGAATTTTATCGAGGAAAAAATCTATAATCGGCTTTTCATTTTTAATAATAATTTTTTTGGCTCTGGTAATATTTGTATTCTTTCAAGTTAAAGACTTTATGAAGAATAGAGGATATTCAATTTTTGAGGATGGTAATGCTGCTAAAATAGGTCAATTGGATATTGATTCAAGTCTTGTTTTTTCTGAAGCTGTTTCTCTTGGAACAGAGTTATCTCTCAATTCGGGATATCTTGATGGCGCAGGGGGAATAATAGTCGGGGACTCGGGATTGGTAGTAAGCTATGACAGCAGAACAAAGACTTGGGAAAAAGAAAGTTTTAATGAGAGAGTGAACTTCACAGATTGCTCCATAACTCCAAGCGGAGAATATTATATTGTAGGTGAGAACTCTACATGTTTCCATGGTAATCCATATAGGGGTTTTGTAATGCAATCAGTTACTAATGAGGATTATACCTTTTTCGGTGTTGACTTCAATGATCACATGACAGGAATAATTGTTGGAAATAAGGGCATTATACTACGTCATTCAGACGAAGGGGATAAGTGGGGCAGTATTCACGAAAGCAATTTTAATTCCTTGTTTGATTTCCAATTTGTAAATAACAAAACTGGTTTTGCCGTCGGAATGAATGGAACTATTATAAGAACTGACGATTTGGGAATGACTTGGAGTGAAATTGCATCGAATACAAATAAGTACTTAAAATCCATTTCTTTTCTTGATGATAATACAGGTTTAATTGTAGGCGGAGGCGGAACCGTTTTGAAAACGACTGATGGCGGAGATAACTGGCAATTACTTAAGAGTATTTCCAATAGCGCATTGAACAAAGTAAGGTTTATTAACAAAGACCTTATACTTATCGTTGGAAATCATGGGACTGTTTTAACATCAAAAGATCTCGGAGAAAATTGGAGACTTGTAGAGCCTAAATATTTTAATAATTGGAATGATATATTGGTTGGGTTAAAAAACAATATTTATTTGGTAGGTGATAACGGGAAATTTGTGGAATTAAAACGAGGAGAAATGTAATTGGATAAATTTGTAATAGAAGGGGGACATCAATTATCTGGCAGAGTAAAAGTAAGCGGCTCTAAAAATGCAGCGTTAGCAATAATGCCTGCTACACTATTGAATAATGGTATGAATGTTATAACCAATGTGCCTGAAGTAAACGACATTTTTACAATGATAAAATTGTTGCGTCATATAGGGGTAGAAGCAGAATACAGGGAGCATTATATCAATTTAGATACAAACAATATAATAAGCCAGCATGCTCCATATGAGCATGTAAAGAAAATGAGAGCTTCGGTTTATGTATTGGGTCCGTTACTTGCAAAATATGGTTATGCAAAAGTTTCGATGCCTGGCGGATGTGCTTGGGGTCCAAGACCGATAAATCTGCATCTTGAGGCAATGAAAAAATTGGGAGCAGACATAGAACTTGAAGGCGGAGATATTATCGCAAGAGCTTCCAAACTGCACGGAGCACTCATCAATTTTGATATATCTTCTGTTGGAGCAACAGGGAATACATTAATGGCAGCAGTAATGGCTAAAGGTACAACTTTATTGCAAAATGCTGCAAAAGAACCGGAAATCACTAATTTATGTGAATACCTCGTTAAGATGGGAGCAAGAATTGAAGGCATAGGAACAAGTAGGCTTGAGGTTGAAGGCGTAGATGAACTTACTCATGCAGATTCCGAAATAATCAGCGATAGAATTGAAGCCGGCACATTGTTAATAGCCGGTGCTATTACAAAGAGTGAAATAGAGATCGAATACAAGAATAGTTTTCACATAGATTCTATTCTATCGAAACTTCAAGACAGCGGTGCTAAGGTATTGATTAACAATGATATAATCAATATTAACTCAAAAGATTTAGAGATAAAAAACGTTGATGTTTCCACGGCGGTTTATCCTGGATTTCCAACAGATATGCAGGCACAATGGATCGCTTATATGACATTGGCAAATGGAACTTCTACTGTTACCGATACAATTTATTTAGATAGATTTAATCATGTCCCGGAACTAAACAGATTGGGAGCATCTATTGAACTGGTTAATAATAGTGCAATTGTTAGAGGTGTGAAAAAATTAAGGGGAGCAAAGGTAATGTCCACTGATCTTCGTGCTAGCGCATCACTTGTATTAGCGGGACTGGCAGCAGAAGGCACAACCGAAGTTCTCAGGATTTATCATCTTGACAGAGGTTATCAGAAGATAGAAGAAAAATTGAGTTCGTTGGGCGCAAGTATTACAAGAGTACCAACTTCGGAATTTTAATGTTTGAAAAGTTAAAATACTTGAAAACATTTCCTTCTATAATATTAATTGTTATAGTTCTGATCTCATTGTTCTTCCAGACATTACCATTAGTAAGCACACTTAATTTTGAATTTTCTGCATTGTCGGCTATAATCCTTTTTATCTCATCCGGATTGCTAACTGTTTATCTGTTAAGGAAATATAAAAATATCGGTGTGCTGTTGCCGATGATGATAACCAAGTATAAATTGTATTTATGGCTGCTTTTTTTACCGTTAATAATTTCAATTTTATTTAATCTACTTTTTCAGCAATGTCCGATATGTGACGGAATAATATTCTATCTGGTTATTACCATACCTGCATTTTATTTCGGATTTGTCTGTGGAGTATTCTCATACTTTATCAGTAAAAATTTTTCTTACGTTCTGTTTATCTCATCGTTTTTGTTGTTTGTGATCATTCCGATCTTAGAGTTTTACTTTAATCCGCAGATATATTTTTATAATCCGGTTATAGGATTTTTTCCGGGAACTATATACGATGAAGAAATTTCTATTTCAAATACTCTGCTGTTTTATAGATCCTTGAATATAATTTTCTTTTCAATTCTCTTATACTTCACGATAAAGATCGGGAATAAAAAGAATTTTAAGAGATATATCTTCCTTTCCAGTATTACAATTACTGCTATATTTTGGATTTTTTTGAAACCCTTTTTAGGATTTGCATCAACTAGTAACAGTATTGAAAAGATACTAAAGGGAGAAAC
>QILJ01000259.1 GCA_003233295.1 Ignavibacteria bacterium
AGCTGCAATCAAATATTTCACAATTCTTTACTGTGGGGCCAGAATTCATAAGGTAAACACCATAAAATGCATTTTTTATTATTGCATTATCTATTGTTCCACTTGAGCCATAATAGAATTTAATTCCATTGTAATTAGTTGGTGAACCAAAATTAAATGTTACTTTGTTGCTTGAGGTGCCGTTTACATTCAGAGTTCCGTTTACTATTAATCGTGAATCGTTTTCAAAAACAATTGTTGTACCTTCTTGGATTGTGAGGGTGACATCCGAAGCAATTGTAATATCTTCATGAAATGTAACTGTTTTACCAATTCCTCCTAGTGTAGCCCCGTAGTTTTCGATTGTGTGTTTTAGAGCTTCGTATGCATTTACCCGACCATACCCCATATCCCTCCTCCATCCATTTGAATCATATCCAGAGCCAACCTTATCAGCTGTATTAGTTATAATATCATAAACATCGTTCGGAGATAAAGTACTATTAATAGACAAAATCAATCCAGCAAGTGCGCTGACTTGGGGTGCAGAAAATGATGTTCCACTCATCTTATCATGATCAGTAGATGAATTATAATATCCATCATCTGAGTCATAACTTAATACAGGAATCATAACCCCAGGAGCTGCCACATCAATAAAAGATTCCTCGGGATTATTTATTGGATCATCATCAGGACTAAAATTCCATAAGTATCTTGAATCATAAACTGCTCTTACAGGGATTTCATTGTTACTATTCAGTCGGGTAGCACTAACAGCTATCACTTGCCCGGTATTACTAAAGCAAAATGCTGCCGGATAAACTACGTATCCAACAGCATTAGAACCTGTATAAGCTGTCATATCATTTCCTGCTGATGCAACACAGATTACGCCACTTTGAAGAGCATATTTAACAGCACCTCTTAGCGTATTGAAAGTTACACTTGTATCTTTTTCATTACTAGGATAATAAGATATCCAACTGAAATTAATTATATCGGCATTTAAGCTATCCACAGCATAGTAAATCGAATTTATTACTTCACCAGCAAGGTTTGTTGAATCATAAGCTCTATCCATATTATTATATAGTAAACTTATATCCCATCCAAGACTTGCCAGACCAGTATCATTATTTGTTTTCGCAGCTACAACACCGGATACTGCTCTGCCATGATCAGCCGTCATATATTCATCAAACAAATAATCAACTTTCCCATTTACATCTTCATGCAAATCATCGCCACCCATAAAATCATCATTTATTGATACTAGTATAGAAGATAAACCAGTTGTAATATCCCAAGCTTTAGGAGCATCTATCTTTGAAAGATTCCATTGCCCATTCCCATTATCATAAATAGGATCGTTTGGATTCTTTGTAAGGATTATTTGCAAAGGGCCTTCAGCATATTTAATAAATGGAAGATTATTTAATATATTCGTGATTGAATCAATTGGTACCAGATTGAAAAATTTTATCCTATACAACTGAGAACGGTCAGTTACAATCACTAATTTTCCTGTTCTCTTGTTTGTTCTTATTGTATCACCCCAATAAGAATATGGCACAATCTTTATTAAATCAAATTCGCCATATTTATTTTCTAAATTCGAAAAAAATGTTTTTGTTTTAGCGTCAGCAATATCATTAGTTTTGGCTATTACTTTATTAACCGGAAGGCTTATAATCCTTTTCGAAAATTTAATCGTGATTAGATCAGAATAAAGAACATTTTTTTCGTTGATATAAATTACAGCTTCGGATAAAGTATTCGGATATGAAATTTTTGAAAGTTGTGAAATAATATTATTAACTGATAAAAGAATGGCAACACCAATTAAGACTAGATTTTTCATTTAATTTCCCTCTTTAATTTAATTTTAACATTTTATTTGTTTTTGTATAATTATTTGTTATTAACCTATAATAATAAATACCTGTAGGTAAACCTTCAGCGTTAAACAGAACTTCATGTTTACCAGCTGTCTTTAATTCATTATCAATTAAGGTCATCACTTCTTGACCTAATAAATCGTAAATCTTAAGTGTTACTTTACTCTCAATCGGTAACCGGTAACTGATAACTGTTCCTGGGTTAAATGGGTTAGGATAATTATTATATAATTGAAATGATCCTAAACCCTCAATTTCTTCTTCTTTAATACTTGTTATAGTAGGTTTGAATATTTCGCAAAGTTTACTTGGTCCAGTAGCACCACTTTGCTTAAATATCGTCCCTCCCATGATTATGACAGAACTATCTGGCAATATCTCGCACATAGCACCGTATAGACTATAATTTTTAGTATAAAAGTAACCTAACGATATAAAAGATTCAGTATCATAAATTCCCCAAGCACCCTTATCAATAATTAATAGTCTTTTGTTACTTATTAAGAATGCCCCGCCTCTGTTGAGGTCACACGGTGGCATTATATTATTTACTTTAGTCCATTCATTTGTTACCGGATTATATACTTCAACATGAGTTGAATTCTCATTATATTCACCTCCTAAAACAATGGCACGACCATCTGGTAAAATGAGGGATGCATGGTTAACATGCTTTTCGTACATCGGTGCAACTTCTGTCCACTCTTTTGTTACCGGATCAAATATCTCGCATTGATTAAGATAGCCACTATAAGACTCACCCCCCGTTACTATCACTCTCCCATCATTCATTAAATTAATACCATGCCGTATTCTTTCAATCGTTAAAGAATCAACCAATTCCCACTCATCAACAAATGGATCATATAACTCACAACTTGATGTTACTTTACCATTTACTACCCATCCTCCAGTATATAAGACCTTACCATCTTGTAATAATATGGCTTTACCACTATATCTTGGAATAATAAATGAAGCACAATCCTCCCATTTACCACTGTTTTCATCATAAATTTCGTTATTCGCTCCTCCCATCACAAGAGCTTTACCATCTTTTAGGGTGATCAAAACATGTCCACTTCTATTTCCATTCATTGAGTCGGTAACTTGCCATTCATCATTTATATAGTCGTATAACTCACATGCAGAATTTGTGCCGGCTACCAATACTTTACCACTGTTTAATAGCGTAGAAGCACCATGGGTCACAAATTTCATAGTATCGGCAAGTACCCATTCACCAAATTCACTTCCCTGCTGGGCAGGGCTTGTACAATAGAACAAAAATGTACAATAGACTAGTATTATTTTTTTCATCGTTAACCTCTTGAAATATTAAGTATTACAATTAAGTTCTAATCCGTTATATATGCGTCCATTTCTTTATTTCAAAAGCACTTGTCCGCCGAAGTTCTCCTTTAGCGAAGAAGAAGCATTTTCTTTGCTTGTACATAATTCCCTTTACCATCCGGTGTATTTACTTGTAGCCTGTAAATGTATAAACCACTTGAGAGATCAGATGCATCAAAATCAACATTGTAAATTCCTTTCTCCTTCTGTTGATTTACTAACTCTGCCACTACTTGACCTATTGAATTATAGA
>QILJ01000322.1 GCA_003233295.1 Ignavibacteria bacterium
CCGGCTGCTAAAGCGTCTGTTGATATTGCGCTTTATGATCTAGTTGGGAAACTGCTTGGAAAACCTTGGTATAAAATATGGGGATATGATAAATCAAAAACTCCGAACACTTCGTTTACAATTGGTATTGATACTCCCGAAGTTGTAAAACAAAAGGTAAAAGAAGCTACGCCATACAAAATATTGAAAGTTAAACTTGGTAGAGATTCCGATAAGCAAATGATTGAAACGATCCGCTCTGTAACAGATAAACCGCTTGTTGTTGATGTGAATCAAGGTTGGAAGGATAAACATTTTGCGCTTGATATGATCAATTGGCTGAATGAAAGAGGAGTGAAATTTGTTGAGCAGCCGATGCCTAAAACGCAAATTGAAGATATGGCTTGGTTAAACTGAGCACTCTCCATTACCTACTTTTGCTGACGAAGCATTACAGAGAATCCCGGATGTAATTAAAGCACACGGTGTTTATTCTGGAATTAACATCAAACTAATGAAATGCACAGGTATGAGAGAAGCACACAAAATGCTGAATCTAGCCAAATCATTAAATATGCAGGTAATGCTTGGGTGCATGACTGAAACTTCATGTGCAATTTCTGCTATGTCTCAATTAGCGCCTATGGCTAATTGGGCTGATCTCGACGGCAATTTGCTGATCAGCAACGATCCATTTGAAGGGATGCTGATTGTAGACGGGAAAGTTACGTTAACAGATGCCCCCGGAATCGGCTTAACAAAAGTAAATGAAAATTTAATTAAGTAAATAAATTAACTTTTGGAGTTACAAGATGGCAAAGCTATATGTTTCCAATAAAGATGAATCAGTCAGAATATTTGACAGTAGCTTTTTAGAAGCCTTTTCCAAAATTCATTGGACTGTACCGCTATATATATTTATTCCAGTGATTTTGTATTTACTGTATAATGCGGTTGTTATTGGTTTTTCTGCTGGATATATAATTTCATTGGTTTTAGCTGGTGTTTTTATTTGGACATTTACCGAATACTCACTTCATAGATGGCTTTTCCATTTTCAACCCAAAAATGAGAAATTGAAGAAGATATTTTGGACTTTTCACGGTGTACATCATGATTATCCGCAAGATTCTAAAAGATTAGTTATGCCGCCGTCAGTCAGCATTCCAATATCAACTTTATTCTTCTTCATATTTAGAGCTATTGTTGGTCCGGAGTCAGTTTATCCGTTTTTTGCTGGTTTTATGGTTGGTTATCTTTTTTATGATATCACTCACTATGCAATCCATCATTTTAATTTTAAGGGCGATAGTAACGTATGGAAAGGATTGAAAGATTGGCATGCTCTTCATCATTACAAATATGATGAACTTGGATTTGGCGTTAGTTCACCTATGTGGGATTATGTTTTTAAAACCACATATCCTGAAAAAGATAGTTCAGTTAAGATACAGAATAATGGATAGTATTTTTAGCAATTTAAGATAAGTTATAAATCTCTTTTGTCAAATTTGATAAAAGGGATTTTTTTATTTGCCTGAAATAATTATTATCAATTGCTTGTTTTTTATTGTTTTTAATACATTGTTCTCAAATTGAGAATGATAAAAAGAATAAAAGTAAGATTCTGAGCCAGAAGGCAAAGATTCTACGGCACGCTAATTGAATGAATGCACTATTACTGATTTTTAGGATATAGCTATAATTATGACTAATGGTGTGAAACTTATAAAATCTGGTTTTTCTTTAATCGACCGGGAATGGGGCGGCATATACAAAGGCGGCGGTTATTTGATCGTTGGTCCCAGAAAATCCGGTAGAACTTTACTAAGCCTCAAATTTGCTATTGAAACATTAAAACAAGCCGAAAGATGTCTTTTCTTCACTACTATGCGTCCAAAGGATTTAATGATCCAAGCGGCTTCGTTGAATTTTGACCTTCAGAAGTATATGAACAGCAATTCCATTATTGTTGTGAGAGTATCATCACCAAACGATGTTTACGATGCATATGATCCTGATCAATATATGATTGATTATATAAATGATATTATCACTGTTTCAAATCAATATGAACCGGATAGACTTATTTTTGACGAGCTAACACCATATATCGGCTTTAAACGATTAGATCTACTCGAAGATGTTTTTACTAATATGCTTGAAACAATTGAAAACAAAAATATTACAAGTTTTTTTGTTGTTGGTGAGCCGGCAACAGAAAAGTCTAAAACTGTTGTCTCTATTTTATCTGATAATGTAACCGGAACTATATACCTTGAAAAATCAGATAAAAAGAAAGATGATAAATATAACTCCGGAACTGTTGTACTTAGTCCGAATGTCGGACATACTGAAGGGCAATTCACCTCGGAATATTGGATCGAACCTCAAAAAGGAATTGTAATAGAAGGTGAGGTTGAAGAAGAATCTGTGGAAGAAAGTCAGCAAGAAGAAACTAAAACACTAAAAACAGACGAAACTCCTCCTCCAGAAGTATCTGAATTAGTTAATATTTATAATATTGATGATTTTCGTTTGATCTTGAATAATCAAATTGCGCTGTATCAGACAACCGGACAAAGACTTAACTTATTATCTTTTAAATTGGATCAGATTGCCCAGGTTAAAGGGTTACTTTCTATTAGTCAATTGAAGAAAATTATCAGTATGTCGATTCAAAAGCGTGATAAATTATGCATGATCGGTGAAAAAGTAGTTGTGCTTTTAGTCCGCAGTTCAAAAGAAAGCATGAACAAAATGCTCTCTAAAATAAAAGCAAATTTGCCTAGCTATACAGTGGATGATCTTGGTAGCTCAATGAATTATATTTCAATAGCGGATCTGGAAATAAATGATTCTATTGATAACTCAGAAAAACTTATCGATCCAATTATAAATGATCAGAAAAACCTTGATTATAAATCATTAGATGAGATAGTTCTTTGAATTAAGTTTTTTTAGTCGATCGAATAAATGCTTTTAATTTAAGCAGTTCAAAACATTTCCTCTTGTAATATCATACTCACTTGTCTCATTGTGAGCCAAAAAACTCATTTTATTTGAAAGCATCAAAATTCCCACTATAAAAATGCTGTTTTCAACCTAGAAATTCACTATTTATTGGCATTATTGTTGAATTTTTACTAAAAATTAGATCATGAAAACCGTAGAAGAAAAATATCGTTACCAAATTGAACTGGACAACAGAGAAGTTCTACCACCCAAAAGGGAGGAGCTTAAGGAAAAGCGCAAAGTTATACTAATTTCCGGTATAATTTCAATTATTCTCATCGCAGTGATCATTTACACTTTGCCATTGACAATTTTGTCGTTCAAAGGATTAGTAGTTTATGCTTCCATTGTTAGCTTAGTTATTTTTCTGTTTGTTTTACTGATAAGATATTTTACGATCCTTTTCTTAGCCTATTTTTACATCACAAAATACACTGTTAAAAAATATCGAGAATTTTCACCTTTTGTTTCCATCATTGTTCCTGTTTATAACGAAGGTGTCACACTCAAAAATTCAATAAGATCACTTCTAAAGCTTGATTATAAAAATTATGAAATAATTATCGTTAATGACGGCTCGACTGATAATTCGAAAGAAATTGCCGAGTCTTTTGTTGGATATCAAGAAGGGGTTTACAACACAATTAAAGTTCAGCTTATCAATAAATCAAATAGCGGAAAAGCAAAAGCTTTGAATGCCGGAATTCAGTATTCACAAGCTGATTTTGTTTTGTGTATGGACGGCGATTCAATTTTATCACCGGTTACATTAAAAAATGCAATCAGACATT
>QILJ01000457.1 GCA_003233295.1 Ignavibacteria bacterium
AATATTATATGACATTACAATTATTGTTAAAGATATTAACTTTAAAAGTGATCTCATCTTTTACTCCTGTAAGGAATATGTATCATCAAAATTTTCAATTTATATATCTATTTAATTAAGGCGAACTTAATTATCTTTTCACCAATACCCGGAGCTTCAATATGTGCAATGTAAACTCCGTAGGAAACACTAAAACCATCCTCATTTAAAAGATTCCAGTATTCACGTGCATTCTCCTGCGGTACATCGTGGTACAAAGTTGTAACCGGGTCACCTGCTAATGAATAAATTCTAATTGTACAGTTTGAGGGAAGATTCTCAAAATAGATCCTTCTCTCCCCTCTTGATTGACCGGGCAGTTTATTTGTCGGTTCAAGTTCATTGTATCCAACATAAGGATTCGGTACTACATAGATATTATCCATTTTCGAAGCCGCTTTCCCAATGTCAATTTTTGCTCCTTCAGTTTCAATCGCAAATTGATCTTCTTTATTGAACGGTCTATCCGTTGCAATGAACAAAAAGGAGTAACTGTCGAATCCTCCAATACATCGGTAACTAAAAGTCCCCACGTTAATGTATCTTGTATTGTTCCCTCAGCACCTGGCTTGAAGAAAACAATTTCTTCCCCGGGATCCCATTGCTGATTCTGTGTCGAAGGCTGTTCAGCTAAGAATGTTAATATTCTTATTGGAACGCCTGTTGAAACTTCTCTTACTGAATAATTAACCGGAATCTTAATAACTTGGGTAGTATATGTAATTGCTGAATCGATGTTTGTCGAAGCGAACTCTATTTCATAATCTCCAGGATAATATTCTTTGTTTATTCCAACAGATGAGATACTTAATTTATAATCAAGATTACTCTTGCTGCCAGGCAGCCATACAGATTTATCCTTATTCCATTTCAATTTAAGTTCATCATAAACAACAACTTGAATTCCATTAAATATCGGGTTGGAATCTTCACCTTTTAACGCAGTACTTTGAAAAACCGGATAATACTCATAACGAACTAAAACTTCGCTGAGATTTGGTATAGTACTGATACCAGTTCTTCTAAAAGTTCCTGCAGAATAATTTACTATATAATCTTTCCCTTCTTCAAACTGTTTTGATGCATCATCAGCTAGTGTAACGCTCAGGGAAGCATTATCAGCTATATTTTTAAAACTGAGTTTTGCAAAATTTGTGTCATATAATTTAATTTGATCTTCGACTAAAGTAAGATTAAGAACAGAATAATTCTTTGCAGCTATCGTTCCTTCAAGAGGGGAATAAAGTGAATCACTAAAATCGACAACGTATTTACCTGCTTCTTCAATCGCAAGGTCATCCATCATGTTAAACAATACTTTTCCTGTACCGATACCTTCTGTATGCACCAAGTTATTCTTATTGATAACAGGTTCAACATACCCGCCTGCTCGCGGACCCGGAACCACCATTACGGTATTTTTATCGAATGTCAATTCATTTGTAATCGGATCAATAGTGATCTTCTTCGTTGTTTCTGTGGGAGGAATCCCCGTCGAATCACCATGGTCATAAGCTACAACAGCATAGTAATATGTCTGACCATTTACCACTTTATTGGAATCAGCGTACGAATGAACCAAACCGGTATTATCCCCAAGATAATAATGAATACCGCGCCCTTGATATTGAATAGGATGGTAACCTTCCCACTCATTATCCAAATCCCATTTAGCGGGAAAACCTTTAACTGTTTTTAACGGCTCATTTAAGAAGAACGAACCTTTTCCATCAGTAATTGTCTGGATATCATTAAAAGTAGGATCAGTACTTCTATAAATAACATAACCTTCAAAGTCTTCACCGGTAATCGGGTCAACACTTTCTTCGGCTATTGTATCCCAATAAAGTGTAACTTTTTTATCGCCGGGAACAGCTGTAACATGAGGAGTATTCGGCGGTTTGAAGAACTGATAATTTTGATTATAAATCGTCTGTACCGTTTCAGCGCTAAGCAGAAGGTCTTCAAGATTCTGCCCAACTAGAAGCGCCATCGATATTCTTTTGGTCTCACCGGCTTTTAATGAAATATACCCCGAACCGAAAATGAAAACAAGATCGGTATTCTGCTGAATTGCCCCAAAGTTGCCCGGGATGGATCTATTCCACATCGATTCATCATCAGAAATTTTATCTTGATTCCAAGTCCAGCTATTAAAACTTGTCAACCCGATTTGATCGGATTCATCCAGATCTGTAAATTCAAAATTCGGTTCGCCGGGATAAAGAGGATCAAGCGAGCCGTCGGGTAATTGTATACCGGCTGTCGGAACTCCATCCCCCTCTCCTTCATCAAACGTCAATGGAATCCCGTCAATACCAACATCATGAAAATCGGCAACCCAGTCGCCATCATTATCAATTCCATCCTCTTGACTTTCGTCAACCATCCCATCACCGTCATCATCAAAATTGTTTGTTGCATTTCCCGGACTCTCCAAGAATTTACATCCCAAATAACCAAGCGGCAGACCGAAATCACCTTTCATATCGGGATCAAAGAAATAGACCATGCTTCTTGCATAAACAGGAATATGCGAAACATCAACACTATCTAATGAATACGGCGGAATAAAAAATCCGTTATCATCATTATTCTCCGGGTACCCTCCGCCCAGATCCGGATCGCCATAAATACCGAAGAAAACAGAATCAAGGTCTTTACCACTGACATTAGTGATAGTATAAATAAAGAATATTGTATTTTCAGCCAATGCGTTACTCCATTGAAAAGCACGAGCATCAACCTGCAGCCCAATTCCTTTTCTAGTACTATCTCCCGGGAATGGAAAATATGGGAATTCCACATTATCTCTATCATCCATCGACCAGAATAATTCTAGATCTGCATTACTAGCGCCCTGAGAAAGGAATCCAGGCCAAACATATTGACCGAGAGTCGGGTTGTACCAATCACGAGGCCAGCTGTCAGGTTTACCGTCGCCGTCATCGTCATTTGCAGGGTTAGATGCTATGTACGGCTGATCCGGATCAGCGTAACCAGGTAAGGGCTGCCACTGCCATAAAGTATCGCCGGTTGGATTTACTTCGCGAAGATTTGGATAGTCATTCAGCCCGTCTGATATAATATGGATCTTCTTACCGGAAGTATCAGTTACTTCTGCACCAACAATAGGGCAGAATTGAAAAACATACGAAAGATCTTTCCATACAAAGTTATTAACACCTCGTATCAATCCGTATCCGGGCGCTATACCGCCATAGTTATAGACTTCGGTGCTTATCTTATTACCATTCATAAAATAATGTTTTCTATCGGCTTGTGCATCAATCTTGTGTAGTACATTCGCATCTTTCGGTTTATGGGATTTTTCGCTTAATGTATTACTTTGATTCTGTAAAGAATTAGAATATGCTTTCTCTAAGAAATCCCTTACTGCTTGATGTTCTTTCTTCTGCTTTTGTGTAAGTGTTTGCGCATTGCTTACAATAGTTACAGCAAATATTAGAAATATCAGCTTCGAAAGATTTTTCATAATTCTGCCATTCATTATTTATTCTCCGAATTCATGTTTTCAAAACTCTATAGATAACCCCAACAATACTTGCCTTGGAGCCAGGTAGTAGTTGGGTCGGTTATAAACATCTGCCGATGTGTGAACTCCCGGAACACGAGCGGCAATTCTATCTGTCTCCAAAGCCGCAGCTCTATTGGCATCCAAAGTATATGTGGCTCTCCCCGTTGAGGCATAAACAATATTCTCATTAAGAGCATCAAATAAGTTATAGACTTTAAGGAATACTACTAATCCCATTGAACCTAACTTAAAAGTCTTTTCTGCAAGAAGATCAAATCTTAAATACTCAGGTCTTCTGTCACTGTTCCT
>QILJ01000216.1 GCA_003233295.1 Ignavibacteria bacterium
CGTTAGATTTAACAAATGAAAATAAAAAAGGAGGGAACCATGGAAGAACTTAAAACAGGTGATGTCGTTAAGCTGAAAAGCGGTGGCCCTGAAATGACTATTGAGAAAATTGCAAGGTGGTTCGAAAGTCCTGTAGATCAAGCAAAATGCACGTGGTTTAATGGTGATAAAATAGAATCAAAAAATTTCGAATTAACATCTTTAGTGAAAACTAAATAGTATAAAAAATCTAACAAAACAATGCAGCGAACTGGAGCCGCCGCCTGCGGCGCCGGCTCCAGTCGCTGATTTCTGACGTTATGTGCTATAATATTTTATAAACCTCAAGGAATATATTGCTATGAATAATAGAGATATCAAAAGAACAATTCTTTATTACCCTACTATTTCTGTACCTTCAGGCAGTTGGCTTAGACAAGCACTACTTTATTGGGATGAAATTGGTTCTATTGTTCCACAGGATTGGAATAATGAAATTATAATACCTTTAGGACCTGATATTGAATACTTACAAAATGAAGGAGAATTTAGACCTTTTAATCCTCAAGAACTTATAATGCGAAATAATGGACGGGAAGAATTAAAGGAATTTGAAAACGAGTTTAAATCAATTTTTAAATCTCCGTTATTCCAGAATATACTTCATGCTAATAAAACCATATTATCTTCTAACATTCATAAAGACAAAGTATCAAATAAATTATATTATGAATTTCTTGAGCCTAAAGGATTAGCTACAATTACAATTAACAAGGAAAATATGGAATGGTATTTATTTGAAAATAATACAGCATTGTTATATATGAGCTTATTAGCAAAATATTTAAGCGATATAGATATTCAAGCGACTGTAGCGGGAACTGACCGTGTCGAATACCAAAACCTCATATATGCAATATCTTCAAAAAACAAAAATATCGCTTGCTTAGATGCTCGTTTTAAAAATGTACTTCCAATTCCAAGAGATGATGTGTCATTATCCGATATTGTTGATTTTAAACATAGAAGAAGACTAGAATTACTAAATTTCCGAAAACTACTCAATGATTTCCAAAGCAAATTATCAAATGCTAATGAAATTAAAGAAGTTAATGAAATTATCGTTGATTATAAGGAAACACTTGAGAAAGGCATTTCTGACCTAAGTGCTTTAATGAAGGATTCGAGAATATCTACAATTGCAGGCTCTCTTAAAACTATATTCAATATAAAATCCCCGACACTATGGGGCACATTTAGTGTAACTGCAGGATGTGCACCAAAGATATCTGAATTACCAATTGAATTGACTATTGCAGGTTTAGCAACAATGGGATTAATTGAAATTGGTTGTCATCTTATTGGTAAAAGGAATGAAAAAAAAGCTATGCTAAGAGATTCTCCGTTTTCGTATTTATATCATTCCAAACAAGAAGGATTAATTTCTTAATACAATTCAGATCAAAAACACATAACCAGGCGCTACAGCGAACTGGTACCGCCGCCTGCGGCGCCGGTTCCAGTCGCTGAGCTTGAGCGTTAGCAAATAACAAAAGGAGGAAAAATGAAATGTCCGCACTGTTTAAATTCATATCATCCTCAATTAAATATTCATAACATAGGTAAAGACAAGGATGAATATTGGCGGCTCTTTTGGCAGCAATGTCCGAGTTGCGGAAAATTCATAATTCATTTGGCTCATCTTTATCCAGTTGGCAGTGTTAAGAGCTCATTCCTCGTTTATCCTAAGGCCATATCTCGTTCTCCTTTATCACGTGATGTTCCAAAAAAGTTTGCACAAGATTACAAAGAAGCTTGTCTGGTAATTTCTGATAGTCCTAAAGCTAGTGCGGCATTGAGCAGGAGGTGCTTACAGAATATTTTACGTGAAAAAGCTAAGGTCAAACCTCAAAATTTAAGTAAAGAAATTGATGAAATATTGTCATCCAAAGAACTCCCATCATATTTGGCTGAAGGGATCGACGCTGTTAGAACGATCGGTAATTTTGCTGCACACCCAATAAAGAGCACGCGCACTGGTGAGATTGTTAAAATAGAACCAGGAGAAGCCGAATGGCTCTTAGATCTTCTTGAAGGACTCTTTGACTTTTATTTTATTCAACCCGCCCAGTTGCAGAGAAAAAGGAAAGTGCTCAATAAGAAATTATCTGATGCAGGAAAACCTCCTATGAAATGATCCATCGCCTAAATAATTGCTAACAAACCAATGCAGCGAACTGTAACCGCCGCCTGCGGCGCCGGCTCCAGTCGCTGATTTCTGGCGTTATAAGTAAGAAATTAATTTAAATTAATTTAGCTGAGGTATATGCCAATAACCGAGATTAAATAGAAAGTTCGGAAACATAGACCGGGCGGAGATGAATAAAAGATACTACGAATTTACTTGTGGTAGTTAAAAAATAATCGTCCACTTTAAGACTTCATCAAAAATATGGGGGGCTATGTTGGACAGAGAAACTAAATTCCATTTTCTTGTATCGAATTTTGAAGAGATAGAGTCTCAATTAGACCAATGTTTAAACTTTATTCCATTCATCGATGTTAATAAGCAAGTAGTTTCTCCAAAATTTATTCCCCTTATTATTGAGTCATGTGGTTTGATAGAGTCGATTTTTAAAGAGATGGAGGGTAACGAGGAGGAAAGATATGGTTTAAAAAAATACTCGGAATTATTAGAACCATATTTAGATCTTGAAGTGGCTATTTCAATATTTTTGCATCCGCCTATCCAGTTTCTAAATCCTTTTCATGATTGGACCAACGCCCCGCCTACTTGGTGGCTAGCATATAATAAACTAAAGCATGACCGGCTGAACAACTACGATATAGCCACTTATGAAAATGTTATACTTGCTATTTCTGGTCTACATCAGATCATTTCTAGAAATACCGATTTCGTATCTACACTTTTAATCGCAGGATGGTTCAATCGTGATAGTCCAGATATCGGGGAGTTGATTGCCGCAAAGTTGGCAGGTGCCCGTGCTCCTATTCATGTAATCCCAGTCGAATCCAAATATTTTGTTACTCCTCAACACGATAACTTTGTAGTTATTAATAATGGAGCACAATCTGTCGAAGAAAGTTGTGATTTCTCAAAAAGAGTTCGGGATATACTGACAGTTCATGAATGGCTTTGACACGATTTATTTTAGTTGAAAAGGATCAAATAAAAAGTGCGGAAATTTTGACAAGGGGGAGAGAAATAAAAGATACTACGAACTTGAGGTAGTTAAAAGATAATCTTCCATTTTAAGGGCTTATCTTAGAGCAAAAAGGAGTTGCCAAACCAACCAAGATAAACCAAAAAAACTTATAACCAAGTGCTACAGCGAACTGGTACCGCCGCCTGCGGCGTCGGCCCCAGTCGCTGAGCTTGAGCGTTATGTGATAAATAAATAAAATAATTGCCCGGGCAATAGTGCCCGGATATACAACACAAAAGGGAGGGCTTATGTTAACCAACCTTTTGGCCAAAATCTGCCTATAATCTGACATAGCGGAGTTGTAAGGTCGGCAGGATGAAGTGGATACCCTTGAGGTAGGGGTGATATTATCGCTTTCCCCTAGCGTTAACCGATGGGACCCTCCATTCCATAATTTGGTATGGGATGGACTGCCTTTCAGATATATTCGGGATGACTTGTTAGAGTTGTATTACACTGCTTCTTTAGAGTGCCATACAATAACAGGGGTCATTCCTGCCGACCACTTTATAAAACCACATAATAATTGTTATGTGCAGATAAACAAAAAAATAAGAATAAAGTATGGGGAATTAATGATGTTTTTTAGAAAAAAAAGGTGGAAAAAGAAGAAATGATAAATAAAAACCCAAGAACAGGTTCTTTCTTTAGAGATTGGGATATTAGAAATGATTTAAGAACAAAACTAAGAAAAACGAAACATGTAAATGAAGAAACTGTATTTTATGCATTTATGCATATTTTATGTTGGTTTGGGAAAGACCCTAAAGAAAGCACAGAAGAAACAAAAAAAATATTTAATAATTCTAAACTCAAAGACGCGGCATTATTTGAATTTGCTGTATATTTATATCTAAACATTGATATTTGGTTTTTTCATAACAACAAAAGCAAGAGAAATGTAATAGCTGATTATTTACAAAAAAGATTTTTAGAACTCGCTTTAATAGCCTTACCAACACATGAAGTTACTCAGATTTTTAATAATAGGTTAAATTTTTATGGAAGCTTAATTAGGTTAGGTAAGGGCAATGATATTTTTAAGCATTATTTGCCTGAATTAATTGGGTTCACTTTAAAAGATAACACATTAAAAGAAGATTATGATCCAGAAGGAGCACCTTTGCTGCTTGGAGCAATGGACTCTTTTAATATAAAAATCCAGTTAGGCGAAACCTATACACACGGCATGGATTATATCGAAAAAATATTAAAAAATTGTAAATAGTATTTCTGCGTGAGAGACAACAACATAAAAACACATAACAAATCGCTTCAGTGGACGCTACCGCGCCACTGATCTCAAATGTTATAAAGGAACGAATAAAGGAGGGAGAAATGAGCAAGACAAGGAAACCAAGTAATTGCACAAATTCCATGGTGAAAGGTGAATGCGAC
>QILJ01000363.1 GCA_003233295.1 Ignavibacteria bacterium
TAAATTACCATCACTCAGCGGCAAAGGATTAGTTTCAGTCGAGTGGACTACACGGGATTTGCTCAAAGCTCTTCATTCTGGAGCACCGACAATTTACTCAAGCGATCCTGATGATGTCGGTAGAACTGGTTTATGTACAGGCGATGATATCGAATACTGGAAAACAATGTTCGATAATTATATAAGAAATATTTCATGTAATAAATTCGTTTTTTTTCCACAGCACCAGGAAGCTCACGAAATGGAACATAGTGATGTTTGCAGTGCTTATTCAACTGAAGAGATTGTTAATTCTGAAAAAATGCTGAATGCTTTTTTTGCCTATGTTAAATCATTTGGTAATATGGTTGAATATAAAACAATACCGCAAGCAGTACAATTGTATAAAGATAACTTCACAGAAACAGAACCTTCGGTCATGTTGTTCGATGATGCTCCGGCTCGCAAACCTCCATTTTGGTATGCCGCTTACAGTAATAGAGCTACAGGACCATGGCCTAAAACATTACTTTATTATGATAAGGAGTGTCAGCTAGCTTTTATTGAGGATCAGTTTAAACCAGTAATGCACCGTGATTATATTCATAACAGGAAAGTTTATGACCCAAAATATTACAAAGTTGAATATACGCCTGAAGTAAAAATTAAAACTCCGTGGGAGAAAGTCGAGTTTACAGAAATTCCAATAGAAATTACTACCGATAGAGAAATGCCATATGCTGTAACGCTTTGGTATGATTTTAATCGCTTTAAAATTAAAAGTATTACAGGAGCAAAATATTTTGGTCCAGTTGAAAACCAGGTTCTCTTATTAAGGTTAGATTTGAAAAAAGGTGTTAATAAAATATTTGTTCAATTAAATAAAATATAACCTGAGCATTTATAACAAAATTGTATCGAAATGAAAAACAATAAATATGTTATTTATAGTACTGTTGTTGCTGCATTAGGCGGGCTTCTTTTTGGCTTTGATACAGCTGTCATTTCAGGGACAACAAGTTGGCTTGAAAAAGTTTATGAGCTTTCTTCTTTCTGGCTTGGGTTTACTGTTACCAGCGCATTAATTGGAACTATAATAGGCGCTATAATGATAGGAAAGCCTGCGGATAAATATGGTCGGCGCAACACTCTTTTTATAGTAGCTGTTCTTTATTTTATCTCAGCACTTGGCAGCGCTTTTGCCTGGGATTGGTATTCGTTTCTTATCTTCCGTTTTATTGGAGGTATTGGTGTTGGCGGAGCTTCTGTTGTTTCACCGATGTACATCGCAGAAATATCCCCCGCAAAATATCGTGGACGCCTTGTTGCAGTAACACAATTTAATATTGTTTTCGGTGTACTCCTTGCATTTTTTTCAAATTACATTATTACGGAATTAAATCTTGGTGCTGTTGAATGGCGCTGGATGTTCGGTGTTGAAGCTGCTCCGGCAGCACTCTTTTTCATCCTTTTATTTAAGAATCCGCTTAGTCCTCGATGGTTAGTAGCCAATGACAGAATAAGTGAAGCAAAATCAGTAATAGAAAAATGCGGTTCAGACTCCGACAATATTGAAGAAGAGATTGAAGCAATAAAAGCATCACTCGATTTTGAACACGATAGTTTACAAGAACCTCTATTAAGTAAAAAATATATAAAACCTATTTTGCTTGCCATTGCAATTGCAATGTTCAATCAACTTTCTGGAATAAATGCGATAATGTATTATGCTCCCCATATATTCAAGATGGCTGGAGCCGGTTCAGAATCTGCAATGCTGCAAACGGTTTTAATTGGAGGTATTAATTTAATTCTAACCATGCTGGCTTTATCTGTCATTGACAATTTTGGCAGAAAAAAGCTTATGATTGTTGGTTCGATCGGTTATATCCTAAGTCTCAGCAGTGTTGCTTGGGCTTTTTATACTTATGGAACAGAATTTACAGAGACAGGCAGTTGGATTATTTTGATCAGTCTTTTAGTATTTGTTGCTTCGCATGCATTTGGACAAGGTGCAGTGATTTGGGTTTTCCTTAGCGAAATATTTCCAAATAAAGTACGAGCTAGGGGACAAGCTCTGGGTACTTTTACGCACTGGTTTATGGCAGCAGTTATTTCATGGACATTCCCAATCATTGCCGAAGCATCTGGTGGACATACATTTACATTCTATGCAGTTTGTATGGTTGGACAACTATTCTGGGTAATATATATAATGCCCGAAACTAAAGGTGTTTCTCTTGAACAAATTCAAAAGAAATTGGGAATTAAATAATCAAAGGAAAAATATTATTATTAAAGGAATCTAAATGAAAAAAATATCATTATATGCAAAGTACTTTTTAATCCATTTTCTATTACTGTTTGTATTTCAGAGTTCTGCACATGCTCAAAAATTAAAATTGGACAAAGAATGGACTAGTAATCTAAAAAGTTTTTTAGAAAGCGCGCCTACAGTAGCTGATATTAACAACGACGGAAGAGATGAAATACTTGTTGCAGGACAGGAAGAAATGATCGCTCTTGATAAAAACGGAGATGTAATTTGGAGATGGAGAACTCGCAGACGTTACATGACATATCCTACTGTGTTAAAGAGAGAAAAAAAATCTGCATTGATATATGCCGCCGATAACAGCGGGCAAATGACTTGTCTGAATGGTGAAGGAAAAGTTGTTTGGCAGAAAGATCTGAACGCCGGTTCGGAATGGTCAGCTAGTGTTGTAGCAGATATTGAAGGTAACGGAACTTTTGAAGTAATCCAGACAGATCTTACCGGAACAGTATGGATTTTTGATGCCTTAAGTGGTGAGGTAATTAAGCAAACCAAATTAACGGAAGGTAAACCGGTAAGTCCTGCAGTAGGTGATTTGGATGGTGACGGCGAATCAGAAATTGCTATTGCAACTAATGATGGAAGTGTAATTGTTCTATCAAGTGATTTGGAAAAGCTCTGGTCATATAATGCTACTGATACTTGGTCTACTTCCGCTCCGGTTATGTTTGCCGCATCTAACGGCGACGTATATATTGTAGCAGTATCAAGTACCGGTGACGTTTATTGTTTAGATAAGAAGGGCAAACTGCTGTGGAGATATCCGACAAAAGCGCCGGTTGCTTCAACTATTTCGGTTGGTGATTATGATCAGGACGGGGTTGCGGATATTTTCCTGATCACACAAACCGGCGTGATATATAGATTTGATGAAAACGGTTCAAAGCTTTGGAATATTGATATGCAGGGGCGCAGTCTTGCCTCAGGCGCAATACTTGATATAAACAACGATAGAAAAATGGAGTATGTGTTTTCAACTCAACGCGGAAATATGTTTGTCCTTGATAACAACGGAGATGTAATATTCAATCATCAATTTGAATCGAGAACGATCAACAATACTCCTTCGTTTGGAAAGATCAGCAGTTCGAGCAGGCTGGATGTTGTACTTACCGGCGGTGAAGCTGGGTTGGCATATTGCTTGAGCACTCCGGCAAAAGCAAACACAATTAAACAATGGACGAACTACCGCGGGAATATTAATAATACTGGTTCTTGGTTTGGGTTAAAATCATCAGAAAAGTTGACTATGATTCCAGAGAATTTAGCTTGGGACAAAGTGTTTATCGGTGAGGATATTAAGTTCAGCATTTACAATCCTAAGCCGGGCAAGTCCCCGTTGAGAGCGGAAGCAGAATGTATTGATCCTAATGGTATAAAATACAACTCAATTGCGAGTATTTACGGAAAAAAGGGGGAACTACTACTCCCTGTTGATTTTGTTCTGCCGGGCAATTACAAAGCATCATGGAAACTTCTTAGCGCAAAAGGAAAAATACTGATTGATGGTGAAAAGATAATATCTATTCAGCCGTTCAGTAATGACAGGGCAATTGTTGCACAAGCAATTAACAAACTTAATTCCACCATTGCTGAAGTTAAAGATGTTTTGCCGTTGTCGGGAAACGCTTTACGTTCAACTGTCAATGAACTGCGAATTGAATTGTCTAATCTTTTACCTATGCAGGAATCTTTTCCCAGCAGTGATGGAATTGAAAAGCAGTTAACGATTGATAAGACAAAAGATTTAAATATTAAAGCCGCCGAAGCATTAAAAATTTGTGATGTTATTAATAGTGCAAAGTCCTTAGGTTCTAAAACCAGTGTCATTGCTTTCGAAGGGAAAAAGTGGGAGAACAGAAATGTTGATAAACAGTTACCAAAAAATGTTAATAACACTCTGGCTATTAAACAAACCGCTGTTTTAGGAGAACATTCTCCAATTCCCATTGCGCTCTTTAATATAACCGATCAATTATTGAACGTAAGAGTTGTATATAAAATTGAAGACGGAATTAAAATTACACCGCTGAGAGTGATTAACACAATCACAGCTATGGGGGAAGAATCTTGGGACGCAATGCCTGAGATTGATGAGTCCTCAATCATAAGTATTCCTCCGTTAAAAAGTCGAGAGATTTGGTTGGATATAGATTTAGCCGAAGCAAAACCGGGTGAGCATAAAATAGAAGTTGAATTTCAGTCGCTTAACGGCGCCGGGATAATTGATATTCCTAAAAATCCGCAGGGAGTACCTGCACCGGAAACAAAAGTTGAGATATCAATGGAAGTGCTTCCATTTGAAATGGTTCCATCCGGTGATTTCAGACTTTGTACATGGTCACCATCCACTGGACCGGATTTAGGAGAACTTTTAGCTCATGGTAATAATGTTTTTCTTATCGGTAATGGGAAAGTTGAATACAACGATCAGGATGAGATAGTAAAAATTGATTATACTGAAATTGATAAGTTGATTGATCAGTTCGCCGGACATGATGTGTTCTTCCTTATTAATGGTCAGCCGGATCTTAAAGGAGAATTCGGAAGTGATAAGTTTAAGAAAAATTATCAATACTATCTTAAAGATTTAGTAAGTCATTTATCAAGCAAGGGTATCGATCTGAAACACTTTGCGTTATATCCGATTGACGAACCGGGCGGACAGGGATGGAATGCTGTGAACAAGTTAATACAGGTAGGAGAAATTGCTCATGAAGTCAATCAGGATATTATGATCTATCAAGACGGTGGCGGCGAACTGCCGATGTTTAAAGCTATGTCAAAACAATTAGATGTTTGGGTCCCTCCGTTCGAATGGCTGCCGCTGAAGAAACCTGAGATGGATGTGATGAAGAATACTGGAGAATTATTGTGGTCTTACAACTGTACTTATACTTCTGCTAGACCGGTCGGACCGAACATTAAAGATATCAATTTGATCTATGAGTTCAGAACAGCAGCCTTACTCGCTATGCGAAATGGAGCTACTGGTATTGGATATTGGGGATACCTGGTAGGCAGTGAAAATCAATGGGCACGAGCAAAGAACGAATATAGTTTGGTTTATCCTGGGAGGACAAAATCTGTAACGAGTAGAAGATGGGAAGCAGTGCGTGAAGGGATAGAAGACTACAGGATATTAACAGCTTTGCAGAAAGATATGAATAACAAAGAACTTGATAAAAATACTCGCAAAAAAATTGAACATTTAATTAATGTCAGTCTGCCGGAACTTGTCGATCCCGCCGCTCGTGCTGTAAAATACGGACAATCAAGAAGTGTAATTGATAACTTGGCAAGTGAAGAAAAGATGGATAAATTCAGAGAGGAAATGATTGACTGTGTTAAGAGTGTCATCAATTCTGATAAATCTAAATAGGAACGCAGATCATTATGATCTTTTATGATTTTAAAAAGTGTTAAAACAACTTAGGAATTATTATGAAAAAAATTAAAACAACTTTCGTATTATGGCTAATCTTATTGATCTCAAGTTTATCTATTGCACAAAGTGATCAGAAAATTGATGATATGTTTACATATGCTAAAACCAGATCAAATGATCTAAAACTTGAAATTTATATAACTGCACAGGCTGTAAATAATTTACTCGCCAATGAAGCCGGTATGAGGGAAGCGATTTCTCTATTCCGCGCTAATGGCGCAACTAAGGCTTATGTTGAGGTTTACAGAAGCGGGCTGGTAGTTGAAAAATCCATTTTAGAAAAAGTTCGCGACAAGTTTTTAGAAAATGGAATTGAAGTAGTCGGAGGAATTGCAACTGTTCCCGGTAAGAATTTCGGTGTAAAGCAAGAAGGTAAATTAGGATGGTTCAATTGGCAGAATCCAAAAACACAAAATGATTTGAAAAAAGTTATTAAAATGGCAGCGGGAGTTTTTGATGAATTCATTGTTGATGATTTTCTCTGCACTGGAGATACAAGTAATGAATCTAAAATTGCCAAAGGTGATCAAAGCTGGTCGCAGTATA
>QILJ01000249.1 GCA_003233295.1 Ignavibacteria bacterium
TTATTTGTTCAATGGTTTATGGTGAATTCATTATAACAAATTGTTTGGGATTTCAGGCCTTTTTATTGATAGTTAACGGGACACTAGTGTTATTTTTATTATTATTTTTATTATTTTTATTATTTGATGTTTAAGATGGGTATTAGTTTAAACTTCGACTCCCAACCTTGATTTATACACATCAAGCCTTTGTTTAGCTCGATGCACAATATCTTCGTAATATAATATTTCTGAGTAAACTTCTCCCATCCTTTTACCGGTCGTATGCTCTATTATTTCACTTGTATTAAACCAACCTTTGTTACTTGGGAAACGGGTATAACCTGTTAGTCTATTTGGATTAACATCAGTTCCTATCAGATAACCATAAAATTTCTTCAATTTACCATTTGATTTTGCAGCCAAAAGTTGCGCATACTCCATCAAATCACCTATATGAGCATCCATACTTACGCCTGGTGATTTAAATTCCACGATTATAGCCGAACCTTCATTATTGAAAATTGCAATATCAGGCCTTTTAAGACTATTTTTTTTATAATTAGACTTTAGTATTTTCTCCAACTCTTCATCAATATCATTTTCAAAAAGAAAGGTATTATCACTCCATTTAATTTTTGATAATGACTTGTCCGAAGCTATATAATCATAATAATGGTACTCTTCATTTAATATCCACACGTCATGATCTGTTACTTCATCGCTATCCTTATGCATAGGGAAGAAGATGTTATGTATTATTTTCTCATCTTCACGTCTTTCGCCCTCCGCCAAATCTTGGACGTTCAAATTTTTGTTAACAGCAAGATCAAGAATTTCAATAATGGCAGCTCTTCGTACAACAAGCTGAGAAAGATTTGCCATATCAATTACTTTAAGTGAGGATGTATATTTCCATGCTAAGTCATTCACTTTCTCCCTAAATTCTTCGCTATTAGGATCTGCGTTTATTACTTCTTCTTTAATGTCAAATATCTTAGAAGTGTCTTCGATAATTTTTTCTTGATACGAGCTTAACACCCTTTTAACTACACTCTCCTCACTGTCTCCATAACGCACTCTAATATTGGTATCTGCAATCATACCGGCTGATATACCAAATTTATTTTCAATTCTTTTAACAATATCCTGCCTATCCCAATCCGGCGGTGCCAACATATTAATAATGACGTTCTCCAGAGCATCGTATATCTCACCGAATGAAATTAAATTCTCAAATAAGTTATCTGTACTCTGCGATTCTGCTGGAATATTGAAACCTTCTCGCTGCTCATTGACTTTGTCATCGAGGTAATCACTCTCAATCAAGACTATATGATAAAAACCATTAACAGGATTGTTTTCAAGAGTTTTTGTTCTTAAATATCTTTTCGTTATAAATTTTACAGTTGACGACTTTGCGCATAAAGCCACGGTATTTCTTGTCAACTCAAAGGCCAACTTGTCAAGCTTATAATGAGAGACTTTAAAGGTTTCATAATTGTTCTCTGTAATATTTCCTGAATTATTATAAAATACATTCACTTTTTTTTCTTCTGTTATCTCAGGCAACTCATCTACTACCAAAGATATTTGGTCATGCTCATCACCCATCTTCGTTATAAACGAAATAGAAAAATCTCCAAGAGATTTTTTTAAACTTACAAAACGCTGCAAAAAAGAAACCATTACATATTTCTTTAGAGAAGACGTTGAAAACTTTTCAGGCAAATTCTTATCAGAAAATATTTTTTCGCACACCTCCTTTTTAATAATATCTAAAGTTACTGATGTTTTTGTATCTATTTCGTTTGTATCTTCAACAGTAAAAGACCTTTTATCTATCTCTTTTACTGTTTCATTAACTCTAAGTGAGCGTTTATTTAATTTGCCATTAACACTGTAGACACTATCGATTTCCAGCTTTGAAAAGTAGTGCAAAAACTGTATGCGACCAGATCCTTTACATTTACCTATACCGCCAATAAACAAATCATCTTTATATGAGGAATCTTTTGTTATAAATGCCTTAGTTTGCTCATCGCCAAAACCGGCCCCATTATCAGTGCAGGTAATTTTTAAATCGAACTGAGTATTATGCAAATCTTTTGGAGATAACTCGACTAACAATGTCACTTCTAATCCTTTCGAAGATGGCTCTTTATTCTTTCGAATAAGATACGAATCAATAGAATTTGATAAGAGTTCATCAATCACAACATAGTAATTGTGATTGATCTTTGTGTTTTTTAGGCTTCCTCGAATATCAAGCGTCATTATTGATTTCCCAGTAAATAATATTTCTTTAGAGAATTCAGTTTAAACCAGCAAACTTCATCTTTGGAGAGTAAGTGAATATTAATAAATGAACAACAGTACAGCGTAATCTCTCAACGACCGCTTTGACACAAACGATAATCTTTCCGAAATGCATAATGCCTGAATTAAGCAGCGCGCTGTACACTATTTCCGCAGTATTACGCCGCCCAGTTTCCCTCGTCTGCTTTAATGATTTGTTATGTAGTTCCTACTTCAACGTTTCTTCCAATAACCCGGTTTGCGGTTCTGGTGTGCAACTGCGATAACTTCAACAACCCCCAAGTTTATACGATAAATGAGATTGAATGGAAATCGTGGAAATACGTATTTTCTCTCAGAAACGCCCCATTTGGGCCATCGCTTCGGGTCTTCCAGGACAAGTTCTACAGCATGCTCGGTTTCAGCTTGGAATGACTGAGCAACAATCGAATTGCGATCGAAATACCAAAGAAAGGCAGCTCTCAACTCCCGAACAGCTTCAGGATGAAAGCTTACTTCAATTGTCACGGGTCTTGAAGGTCTCGGATCTCACTTTAGACCAACTGATCATCTGAACAACACCCAAATCGAGTTCCGCAACTCTTAGAGATATCTCATCTATCCAGGCGAGGCCGGCACCATCATCGGTATCAGCTTCGAAACTGCTTAGTAGTAAACCGACAAGCTCCGCTCGTTCCTGCTCATCGAGTCTTAATGCACTTTCATATAAGTTTTTTGCTGAAGCACTCATATTTATATAATATCACGGTTCTGGGTGACCATACCCTGAATCTACATAACGAAGATGTAGAAAAACCCACAGCTCATTTATTGATTAAATTTTAGCCCAAAAAACGGGCTCCTGTGTAAATTCTGGGTATGTTTCCTAACTTCTTACATTCAAGGACGCTCTCGGCAGCAAAAGCACCACCATAAAAGTTATCCACAGGTTTTTCTACAGCCTCAACGGCCTCGCATAACCGGAAATTTGCAGAGCGCAGCGTAGCAAATTATCCGAGTTAATGCGTTTGTTAGCTGACAGACTACTTATGTTCATTTTAGTGAGCCCGGTGGTGTATATGGATCGGGGGTGCCCATTGGGATAACTGGATTATTTTTAGTAGATGCCTGAAACGCGTTTACTATTTTCAACATTGGTGTCACCACCCATGTATCTATGG
>QILJ01000560.1 GCA_003233295.1 Ignavibacteria bacterium
TGAATCCAAAATATTACTTCTACTATTTCGGTGCGGATGCACTTAAGCTCCATGCGCAAATTAACCATTCACCGCTGAATGATCGTGATTCTGTTAAAGAAGCTTTAGTTGAAATTTCCATAAATAAAATTGAGCAGGCTATTGAAAAGCTTGAGGATATTGAAGAAACCCCAACAAATAGATTTTACTTGGCTGGTCTTTACGGTTATTTTTCAAGGTATGCGGGTTTGAACGGTTCGTGGTGGGGTGCTTATAGGAATGGAATGAAATCCGTTGACATGTTTGAGGATATAATTGAAGAATATCCGGACTGTTATGATGCTTATCTCTATCCCGGAGTTTTTCAGTATTATGCTGATAGATTAAGCGGGTTCACCGGATTCATTGCGAGCATACTCGGAGTTTCCGGCGACAGAAGAGAGGGATTGAATTGAGGGAAATACGACTAGCTTATGAAAAGGGAATAGTGATCTATCCTCAAGCGGCATTGATGATGTTAGAGATATATGCGTATATGGAGGGGGATGGATATACATCACTGCAATATTTTGAATCTTTTCTAGATGAATATCCTAAAAATCATAGGATCAGAAATTGGTATGTTAATACAATGCTAAATTTAGGGCTGGCAAAAAAAGCATCGAAGATGTTTGAAAGTAAGTATGCCGAGAGACTTGACGATTTTGTTAAGGCTAAATATTATTTTTTAATAAATGATATTCCGGCTTCTGTTGAATTTGCACGCTCTGCATTTGATAAGGATCCTCCGACTTGGAGAGGAATTATTGAATACACAAAATATCTTTATGTTTATGATAATTGGCTGATGGGCAATGACGATGAAGTTGATAAAAGAAAATCACAATTAAATAGCTATTACAAGAAAAAATTCAGTTCAGATTCTACTTATGCGAGCGAATCGAAATATATTTATAAACTTCGATCTTTAGCTGCCGTAGATAATAGTGAGGCATTTAATCAATTGGTAAAGGACGCTCCGGGTTTTAAAGGGAAGGAATTCTTGGACGAATTCTATCTGGTGCAAGGTATCTATCTTTTTCAACAGAGGAAATTTGCTCAAGCAGAACCGTTTTTCTGGAAATTAAGAAGCAGCAGTAATTATAGGGATAAGATAAATTCACTGGGTTATTTGCTCGATATTTATTTGGTTACTGATACCACAGAAGAAAAAGCTGAAGAATTAATTGACGAAATTGAAGAAAGTGATTATCAAAGATTAATATTCCGCTCTGCTGACCTAGAAAAGAAATATGATTTGTAGTATACAATCTCCAAAGTAGTTTTCGGAAACCAAAACAAACTGTCTTTGCGAGGAGTGTTCTTTATAACATGGCAATCTGTTGATATTTTGTAGATTATCACATTCCGAAAAAATACTGAGATTCACATGACAGAAATATTTTTCTCAAAACCATTTTGTTTTTAGTATAATTAGCCGAAAAGTTTAATTTAATAAGACAGTTCTGTCTTGACATTAGTCTATTCTTTCCTTACTTTTTATTTAGGCTCATAAAGTAAAAACTGTTATTTCGTAAAGATATATTGGATATTATTTAAATGGTTTCATAGCTTTATTCTCCGATAAATAGTAATATATAAATTAAAATTAGAATAGATAATTACTTAGCAAAGGAGGACAAAATGGTTTACGAAAGTTTGATCGCAATTTTGGAAACTAATCTTAATAAACTCACTAAAACCTGGGTAAAGGAAATTAAGAATTCCGAATATCTGGAAACATACAATAAACTTCTCGATAAAGAATTATTCAGTCGTGGAAATATTCTTTTTTCAAACTTGCAGGATTGGCTGATGAAAGGAGCTTCAAATGATGAAGTTGTTGATTATTTTCAAAAAATAGGAAGTGATAGGATTAATGAGGGATTTCCGCTTTCGGAAGTTTATTATGCCCTCTATCTGGAGAAAAAAGTTCTGTGGAGTTATGTAGCTGAAAAAGATGAAGTAACCGGTGTTCTAAAAGCTCAGGATGCCATTGAATTCATGACCGTGATAAACAACTATTTTGACCTTGGTAATTTTTATATAATCCGCGGATATATGCATGAACTCTATAAACATTTATCTAAATCAGACAAATTCACAAAAGAAGAATTAGAAGAACTTTTTACAAAAGGTGCGCTTTATCAGGAAAGCATTAAAAAGATACGAGAGCAGATGTACGGTGAAGGCTTAAGTATTGGTATGATAAGGTAATCTATTTAAAATAAAAAAGCGGGAAGTCCCAGCCAAGTTCTTCCCGCCTTAAAAATTGGCAGACGAAGTCACTCCTATAGTAGAGTAATATAGCCTGCCAAAGCATTATGTTAAGAACAAAAGTTACAACTGCAAATTATAATAACTCTTTTAATTCTGCAGTGATATAAATCACAAGTCATAATTCATTTCTGTTTTAAGTTTTTAGCTCTATGTAATTCTTAATATATTTATCAAAAGTATTTTTGTTATTACACAAAACAGGAGTTTTCATGAAAATGAAAATTTTTTTATTATCAATAATTTTAGCAAGTTTTTGCAATGCACAGGACTTCTGGCAAAAAACAAATTTTCCTTCTGATAATTCTGTTCTTTTTAGTATTTATTCTATGATAACAAATTCTTCCGATCATCTCTTGGTTGGGACCTATGCAAAAGGTGTTTGGAAATCAACCGATCAGGGTTCAACATGGAGTGAATCGGGATTAGCAAATCAATGGGTGATGTCTTTTGATAAAGATAACAATGGTAATATTTTTGCTGCTTCAATTGGCTCACAATATGGAAGCGGTGTTTTCAAGTCTGTTGATGATGGAACAACATGGAATAAAATGTGGGATGCTGAAACGGGTATGAACTGTGTTTATGTTGACCAAAATGATAATATCTATGTTGGATTAAATTACTCACCCACACAATCTGGAATTTATAGATCAAACGATGGCGGCACTAGTTGGCAGAAGGTATTTAATGAAACAGAAAATGTTTATGCTATCATAAGATTGATTAACGGAAGGATCCTAGCGGCAAGCTATGGTCAAGTGTTTTATTCTGATGATGAAGGAAATTCATGGACCGGCGCTACAGAAGGCTTGGTCTCATCGACTCCAAGCGCATTTGCAATAAGAAATCAGGATGAAGTATTTATGTCAACTCTTGGTTATGGAATTTATAAATCAACTGATAACGGGGCAACCTGGATAAATAAGACCGGTGCCGGACCGGATTATAGCTGCCTCATTGTAAATCAAGATGGTTCAATGTATGCAGGTACAAGAGGTTACTGGATTGACAGATCAGAAGATGGGAACAACTGGTCATTAATAAATAGTGGGATGGGTGATGATAAATATGTCCTTAGCTTATTAACAACAAAGGCGGGATATCTTTTTGCAGGAATGGATTATGCGGGTTTATACAGAAGCATTGATAAAATAGTTACGAATGTTTCAGAGGAGAGAATTGAGATGCCAACGAAATTTTCTTTATCACAAAACTATCCTAACCCGTTTAACCCAAGCACAACAATAAAATATTCCATTCCCGCTGTAGAGACGAGGCATCCCGCAAATGCGGGACAAGTTACCCCGTCTGTACTTTTGATAATTTATGACGTTCTTGGCAGAGAAGTAGCAACCCTCATAAACAAGCAGCAGAAACCGGGTTATTATGAAGGGCTGAGTTCTAGTAATTACAGCAATATTAACATACTATGAATAATAATGTAGTAAAAAAGCCCAACTTTTATGGTTGTCAAAATTTCATC
>QILJ01000541.1 GCA_003233295.1 Ignavibacteria bacterium
TATCCGAGTCAATAGACGTCTGCAGGTCGCCTTCAATAACTGAAATTTTATAACTCCCGCTAATTCTTTTAATCGTTTTTTCTAATACCGTAGTTTTACCGGCACCCGGAGCCGACATGAAATTTGTAACGTGCAGACCATACTCATCAAACAACTTTTTGTTCTCTTCAGCCAGTCTTGTATTCTCTTGAAGAATCTGACCATGTACATCAATTATATGCATAAATCACTCCCCTTTAAATATTGATTAAACAAGGAACAAATATCATAAATATGTAAACTCTTAACCTTACTTTACTATTATCACTCTACATCAATGTAGTCTATCCTCATTTCCTTTCCTTCTACTATACTTAAAATAGCCTGACAGTTCGGACATAGGAAACGGGCTTCATTTTTTCCTACAAATGTTTTATCGCATTCATCACAGTAGGTTTTTAGCTTTACAGTTTCGATTATAAAATCAGCATTTTCTGCAGAAGTATTCTTTTTAATTATATCCAAAGCAAATTCTAGAGATTCCTTTACTACGCCTGTAAATTCACCAATAATAAGTTTCACACAATTTACATTAGTAGCATTATTTTGTTTTACTTCCTTTTCGATTATCTCTAGAATACTCTGAGCTATACCAACTTCATGCATTTCTTCTCTCTAATCATAATCATCGTAAAGCATAATAGTTAAAGCATCGTAAAGCATAATAGTTAAAGTCTTAAAAACCGAATACTCATTTCACATAATAAAGTTGAAGTGTTTACCAAGGGGTGTATATGGTTTTTAATTTTTTCAAAAGAGAAAAAACTTGATCCGTAAATTCCATTAAAAACCATAACTCGTATTGTTGCTAGTGTTACAAAAGTAAATACTGATGCAGCCGTTAACAATAATATAGTAATTTCTATATTCATTTAGATTTGTAAATTAAATTGAATTTAAGATAGGAATATGATGGGGAAATTTCAAATTATATTTATAATTTTAAAGATGTGTTTGTAACTTCAAAGATACGTCTAACTCTCTGATATATCTAAGGAAAGCATCTTCCGCAGAATCTTCTATTAAGCGTGTTTCTCAGCATGATATGAACTGCGGACTAATGGACCTGATTCAATAGCCATGAATCCCATGATTCAATAGCCATGAATCCCATTTCCATTCCTTTTTCGCGATACATATCAAATTCGTCAGGAGTAACAAAACGGTCAACTGGCAGATGATCTTTTGTAGGCTGCAAATATTGTCCAATTGTCATTATATCGCATCCATGTTCACGAAGATCTTTCATAATTCCAATTACTTCTTCCGTTCGCTCACCTATACCAACCATTATTCCGCTCTTTGTCCGCAGTCCTTTATTTTTGAACCACTGAATTAAATCCAAACTTCTTCTTTGATAATCTGCCTGCGGGCGGACAGCATGATAAAGCCGCTCAACTGTTTCCAAATTATGATTAAGTATATCCGGCGGGTACTGCATAATGATATTGAAAGAATCTTCACTGCCCTTGAAATCAGGGATGAGAATTTCAATTGTTGTATCCGGCATTTTTTGATTAATCAGTCTTATTGTTTCTGCAAAGATTGACGCACCGCCATCTTTTAATTCGTCACGGTCAACTGAAGTAATAACAACATGTTTAAGTCCTAAGTCAACTACAGATTCAGCAACTCTGCGCGGTTCATCTTTATCAACCTCATTTGGTATCCCGAGCTTAACATTACAGAAACCGCAGCTGCGCGTGCATGTATCACCAAGGATCATAAAGGTTGCAGTTCTGCTGCTCCAGCACTCTGCTAAGTTAGGACATTTTGCCTCTTCACAGACTGTGTTCAAGGATGACCTTCGCATTAGCTCAAGCACTTCCTTATAATTGTCGCCGCTTGGTAATCTTACTTTCAGCCAATCGGGTCTTCGTCCAAGTTCTTCCTTGTTCTTTTCTATTGCTTCTTTATATTCTTTTTGGTGCTTATTTATTTTCTGCATTTGAATTTAATTTCTCTCTTATAAAAATTAAAATATCCTCCAATGTAGTAATTCTGGATTCATTAACATCACTTGAAATTCCATCATGTACATGATGTGGAAATGAAGAAAGTGACTTCCAATGAGTTGAGTTATCCCATCTAAATATTAAATTTTGATTGTGATCCATCCAATGAAATGAATATTTTCTTTTAAGATTTGATTCGTAAAAGTATTCTTTTATAATTAAAACTGATTGATCAACAAACTCAACTTCTGCATTAAATCGAAAAGAATTTCCCTCAACATCGTATTTAATGACTTCCCATTTGCTTATTATATCAGGGAATTCATTAAAAATCTCAATCATGATATCAGCTGATGATATTGCTTTTCGTACTTATTAATGATATCAACCGCAAATTTCCAGTCCATAATATCATCTTCAATTTCAAAATCTTCATCTTCAGTGATTTCGCTTCTCTTTATGAATGTTTCGAAATCATTTTTATATTTCTTTCTGAAAAATTCATCCTCAGCTTTATATTTAGATATTTTACTCAAAAGCGTCAATTCAACCTGCTTAATAGCAGCATCTTCAATATTTTTATATCCCAATTCCTTTAATAGACTATTTAATGTTTCAGTTTCTAACATAACTTCACCTTTTAACAATATTAGTACTAAATATATGAAATGGTAATGAAATTTTTAATCTTTTTATAATTTTATTTCTGTTAACGTTGTTAAAAATTACTAGAGTTAAACCATATTCGTATCAAAATTTTCCAGATGATCTTTAACCGACTTAAGAAATTTCCCGCCCAGCATACCATCAACTAAACGATGATCGTGGCTTATCGAAAGATACATCATGGGTTTAATTGTGATTGAGTCAACCCCGTCAACCTCAACAACAACAGGCTTTTTAATGACTGCGCCAACACCAAGTATTGCAACCTCCGGCTGATTTATTATCGGCGTACCGAACTGCAATCCGAAAACACCGTAATTAGTAATGGAAAATGTCCCGTTCATAACATCATCAGGACTCAGTTTTTTATTTCTTGCATTATCACTCAGTACGGCAATAGCCTGTGCAAATCCTCTAACATTCAAATTTTCTGCATTTTTAATGTTCGGAACAATTAAACCGTTCGGTTCAACAGCAACGGCAATACCAAGATTGATAAATTTTTTCATCAAGATATTTTTACCATCAACAGAAGCATTTATCAAAGGGAATTCCTTGATTGCATTAACGCAAGCATATGAGATAAATGACATATACGTAAGTTTTATCTTTTCCTTTGCCCATAATTCATCTTTATGAGTTTTGATGTAATTATGAACTTTGCTCATATCAACTTCGTTGACCGCCGTAACATGAACCGACGTATCCCGACTGCGAATCATATGCTCCATAATTCTCTGTCGGATATTATCCATCGGGATTATTTCTGTTTCGTTCTTCCCAAATGACTGAACCGATGAAGGTTCAGCAGCAGGTGCTTCATTACTGAATGTTTCTTGTTTACCACCCGACTTTTTATTTTCAATGTACTTCAGAATATCTCTTTTTGATACTCTACCGCCCACACCGGAACCGGGAATTTTTTCAAGTTCGGTAAGTGATACGTTTTCTTTTCTTGCAATATTCAGTACCAGAGGCGAATAAAATCTGTTCGTTTCCGATAGTTCTATTTTCTCCGCTTGATTTTTAGGTTCTATCTTCTCAACAACTTCTTTTTCTATTTTATTTTCAACCTTTGTTGCTGCAACGATTGGAGTATCTTTAACTGGAGAAGAATCGACATAGCTCTCACCCTCAGAATCAATAACTGCAACAACCGTATCAACATCAACTGTTTCCTGCTCATTAACAATTATTTCTGTTAAAACACCATCAGCCGGGGAAGGAATTTCGGTATCAACTTTATCCGTTGCAATCTCAAATATTATCTCATCTTTTTTTACATGGTCGCCAACTTTTTTATGCCATTTAATAACAGTGCCTTCGTTAATACTCTCTCCCATCTTCGGCATAATTACGTCTATTTTCATTTCCATACTCCAGTCAAATATTTAGTATAACTTTCAAGATCATCCATAGATCACTTAATATGAAAGCAGTTCCTTTAATTCGTTATATATCTTGTCCCTATTGGGTAAAATCTCTTTTTCTAAAATCGGATGATAAGGAATAAAAGCATCTTTCGCCGCAACTCTTTTTACCGGTCCATCCAGATATTGAAAACAATTATCCGTTATTCTTGCGGTTATCTCAGCACCAAAACCAGCTGTTAAAGTATCCTCATGAATAACAATCGCTTTGCCCGTTTTTCGAACAGAATTAAAAATTGTTTCTTCGTCTAACGGATTCATCGTTCTAATATCAATCAGCTCAACGGAATATCCTTCTTCCTTCAATTTGCGAATTGCGAAGTTGGATTCATGTACCATTGCGCCATACGAAATAACGGAAAGGTCTTCCCCTTCAACAACAACATTGGCTTTACCAAACGGAAGAAGGTACTTATCATCCGGCTCAGGTGAACTTGCATAGCTTTGCCGGTACAATCCTTTATGCTCAAGAAACAGAACCGGATCGTTCAGCCTTAGCGCAGTTTTCAGTAATCCCTTTGCATCCGCAGCATTGGATGGATATGCAATAAGCAGTCCCGGGATATGAGAAAAGAATCCCTCAATATTCTGACTGTGGAATAGACCGCCGTGAATATAACCGCCAATTGCAAATTGGAACGATACCGGTATGTAACCAGTTCGTCACGCATCTGCATAAATGCCGGCCAAATATAATCGCCAAACTGGATTTCGACACAAGGCTTTAATCCGGTCAGCGCCATGCCAATACTCACACCTGCAATACTCGCTTCAGCTAATGGAGAATTGAATGCCCGCTTCTCGCCAAACTTGGTTGACAGTCCTTTAGTGGAGGTAAAGACCCCGCCTTTTCTATCGGCAACATCTTCACCAAATATATACATCTTATCATTTAATTCCATCTCTTCATGAAGTGCGTGATTTATAGCATCAACCAGAACAATAGGATTACCAGCCGGTTTGGATTTCTCATATTCCAGACGATCCCTCTTACCGCTTTCATCAAGGATAAATCTTTCTGCTGTTTCAGCTTTAGGTCCTTCTTGCTTTAAAGCGAACTCTGCTGCCGCATCAATTTCCTTTTTGATCTTTTTCTTCATTTCGGATAAAGTTTTATCGTCCGCCGCTTTATCAGTGACAAGTATTTTCTTGAGCCTTTCAATCGGATCTTTAACAAGGTCAGCTTCAATCGATTCCTTAGTTCTGTATTTCCTCTGATCATCAGAAGAAGAATGCGATGCAAGCCTTACCACGTGAGCTTCAATCAATACTGGTCCTTTACCGCTGCGAACATATTCAAACGCTTTCTCCGCGGCAGAATAACTTTCTTCAAAATCAGTACCGTCAATTTCAATACTTAGTAGATCCGCAAATCCGCTCATCATTTGTGCAACAGAATTTTGCTTACCGCCGTTCTGACTTTCAACGGGTACAGATATTGCCAGCTTATTATTTTCTATTACAAAAACAACCGGAAGCTTTTCTCTGCTTGCCCAGTTTATAGCTTCGTAAAATTCGCCTTCGCTTGTTGTGCCTTCGCCGCTGCTTACATAAGTAACCGCATCATTTCCTTTCTTTCTGTTTGCCAAAGCAACTCCAACAGCTTGCAGGAACTGTGTTCCTGTTGGGCTAGACTGAGTAGGAATATTCAACTTTTTCGATCCCCAATGATTCGGCATTTGTCTGGCGCCTGTCATTGGGTCTGAACCTTTTGCAAGCATGTGAAGAAAAATATCTTGAAGTTCAATTCCTATGGAAAGCAAGAAAGCCAGATCACGATAATATGGGAAAGCCCAATCAATGCCGGGATTCATCTGCATTCCAATTGCAACTTGAATAGCCTCGTGACCAGCAGCAGACATATGAAAATACGACTTACCCTGCTTCAGCAAATTCATAATTTTATGATCAGTCTTACGCGTTACTGTCATTATTCTAAGAGCTTCAATCTTAGTATCATCCGTAAGAGTATTAGCTATTTCTTTATTTTTAGTTTTCATATCAATTTTATTCTCTGTTCTCATTATCTTCTCATTTAATAACTTTCATCTTTTAACTTCATCATATTCAAAAATACTTTTCATATTCTGTACTATCATCTCTTTAACATCATGAATATCAAACTCATTGTGAAGTTCCTTTTGTAATGACGTTACTCCTTTATCATTTATTCCGCAAGGGATTATTCCGTTAAACAGATCAAGATCGGTATTAACATTTAATGCAAAACCGTGCATCGTTATCCATCTGCTTACCTTAATCCCGATCGCACAGATCTTTCTATCCTCTATCCAAACACCGGTGTGCTTTGCCATTCTGGAAGTCAGCAAACCAAAATCGCCGCACGTCTTAATTATCACTTCTTCTATAGCTCTAAGAAAAAGATTTGTATCTTTTTTCCAATTCTTCAAATCGAA
>QILJ01000059.1 GCA_003233295.1 Ignavibacteria bacterium
CTCAACCATGTGGGCGGTTTATTTAAGCTTTGTTCTTATTGTTGGTATTGGAATGCTGATGATAAAACAGAAAAAAGTATCCAACATTTTTCTTGCTTCGGTTTCTGCATCGGTTCTGTTTTTTGTTATTACAAACTTTGCAGTTTGGGCATCAGGAATTTACTACCCGAAAGATTTAAGCGGACTTGCAGCAAGTTACACTGCGGCTATTCCTTTCTTTCACTACACTTTGTTAGGCGATCTCTTTTTTGTAACACTGATGTTTGGTTCGTATGAACTTGTTAAGATGAAATATCCGCAACTTGCTAAGGTAGAGGTTTAAGTTGATTATACCCTTCGAGATTTGATGCAAAACCTCGAAGGGTAAGTTCTCAGTGGCACCTCATCACAAATTACCTCTGATGCTTAGCGAAGAAGGATCATCTTCCTCGTATAAGTGAAATTTCCTGAAGTTAAAGTATAGAAGTAAACTCCACTTGGTAAATTTCCTGTATCAAATTCCACTAAATAATTACCGGCAATTTTTCTTTCATTAACCAGAGCAGCAACTTCATTACCCAGTATGTCGTAAACTTGCAGAGACACATATCCATCCCTTTTTATTGAGTAAGCAACAGTTGTAGTTGGATTAAACGGGTTAGGATAATTTTGATTAAGCGAGAAAGTATAAATTGAGGACGAATTAATATTTTTTATCTTAAAAGGGACCACCGTTGTATTAACAGTATTTGTATACGGTAATATAGCTTCAATTGGTTGAGTAGGTTTTACTTTATAATAAATTGTTATACCTGGTTGACTCATAGTAACAGAATTATCAGTATATTCATAAGTAGTAGAATTAACAGTTGCTATTTTTGTGAAACCTGATCCATCATCTCTATAAACCTCATAGTTTGAAATTGCAATTTCTGAGGGATATGGTCCCCAAACAAGTAATGGACGGTTATTTCCATTATTTACTAAAACAAGTGCATTAGACCAAAAATCTTCTAAATATAAAGTAGTCCGTGGTGTACAGTTTAACTCTGCCCAGTTAATTAATTGTCCATTAATTAAATATTCATCTGGACTCTGATTAAGAATACCTATGCCATTATTATTCCAAAACCACAATTCTTCATCTTCACCATTATAGCGTATAGTCATATCATTTGAACCAGAACAATAACGACACACGTTGACTGTAAAACCTGTATCCCGCCAATCAAAATAGACATATGTTTTTAATTGCCCATTTTCTTTGATGTTCATACGATAGAACCCATTCCTTAATGGGTTTAATCCAGCAGTGGATTGAGCACAACCAGTAACTTCACGTTCGTTTCCCTCATTATAAAACCTGTACTCATAGCCGTTATACCAGCAAACAACATATCCATTAGAACCAGCAGTAATGGAACTTATATATGTTGTCTCATCATTATACAAATTAAAGTTGCAACCTGTTGTATTAGCCCAGTTCGCACCTAAAGGAAGTTCGCACCTAAAGGAATAAATTCAAATGCAATTGTACGGTTAGGAGCGTTTTGGATTTGGATGTTCAATTCAATATCCGGGAAGCTTCCACCTCCCCCACCTTGAGGGTATGAAATACCACAAAACAAGTACCATATAAAAAGAGTAATTAAAAGTTTCATAACAATTCCTCCTAATTTTTGTTATTTAATAAGCACTGCCTTTTTAGTTATAAAACTGTGTTGGGTTTTATTATCTATTTCATAAATATATTCAGTTCGGTAGAAGTACACTCCTGTTGACAGTCCATTTAAATCAAAGTCAACCTTATAATGCCCGCGGTATTTCGTTTCATCTAGTATGGTTTTTATTTCTCTGCCTGTTATATCGTAGACTTTGATTCTTATTTTTCCTTCCTTAGGAATGTATAAATCAATCCTTGTTGTTGGGTTAAATGGGTTTGGGTAGTTTTGCGATAAATAAAATCCATTAGCTTCAAATAAGTCTTCTTCATTTACAGATAAAGGATAAGGTGTGAATAAATATGCTTTACCTGTAGAAATACCATTGGATTTTGATAAAGGTGCCCCTACTATAATTAAATTATCAGTTAGAGCACATCTTGAACTAAACCAACGTGCATCCTCTTCATCTGAAGGAAAAACTTTGTATTTTTTGTTCCACCTTCCTGTCTCATTAACAAATAAATATGCTGCACCCGGATTATCATTTTTTACTGTATCGAATAATGCTCCAACTAGAAGTGAATCACCTTTTGCGAATAGAGAAATTCCGAATCTGTCGTCATAGTAATTATCCCCAGTTTCAATAATCTGATCAAGACCCAGATTAGGATGAGAATATTTATAAATATATACTTTCCCCGGTTTGTTATAATAAATATTATCAGTTGTTCCAATAAAAACGTAATTGCTATTCGAAGCTATTGCACTTCCAAACGCAAGATTCTCGGAGTTTAGTTCAGGGAAATACTTCCTGCTGAATGTCCATAATGAATCTTCCTTGATATATGCATAAACAGAACCGGACCCTAATCCACTTTTCGTACTATCGTTCTCGGAACCAATAAGAATTATATTCTCTTTTATTTCTACACTGGTGCCAAAAAACTGATCGTCTTTCGCATCAAGTGGTGCAAATTCACGGTATAACTCATATTCTTCATTTAAAAAATTATACAGGAAAACTTTTCCAGATAGATAGTCACCAGATTTGTAACGAAATGCTCCAATTAATAAATAATCATTGTATTTAGAAATTGAATTTGAAAACAACCCATTGAACGTATGCGGTTCGGGTGGAATAATCACCTGTTTCTCTATCCAGTTTCCATTATCGTTCTCGAAAAGATAAACAGCCCCGACAGGTACATTATTTACCCGCTTATTTTGAGCACCCACAAATAATTGATTATTCTTATATAATAATCGTGTTCCAAAGAGGTCACCTGGCTGCCCATCACTTGGAAAGATTTTGTTGATAAATTCCACATTGCTCTCTGCCAATTTATAAACATATACCGAGTTTTCAATTGGATCACTGTAGCGGAGACTTGATATAAAAAGAAAACTATCGCTAACCGCAACTGCCTGCCCAAAAAAATCGTTATCCAATCCGTCAAATGGGATAATTTGTTCTTCATAGAGCTGTTGAGGCAACAGTGGGGATAAGAAGAGGAGGAACGAAAATATTTTTATTAAAGATTTCATATCCGATAGTGATTGCTGAATCCAATATAACTAGATAAAAATAAAAAGTAAATAATATTTGTAAGAGTTAATTATATTTATGCAGCAATTAAAGAGTGTAATTAATTAAAATATTTTTGTTAGGATTAAATAGGAACAAGGTTAAATTTTGAAAACTCCAATTTTAATCGACTTTGATGGTGTAATAAGATTAGAAAATAAACCCGCACCGGATGCCGGTAAATTTTTAA
>QILJ01000058.1 GCA_003233295.1 Ignavibacteria bacterium
GTATCTGCTTCAACAACTTTTTTACCGTTCAGCCAATGTTCCAAGAGATTTCCAACAAATACAATTCGTGCAGTGTTATACTCACCAACCGGTTTTAAAGTTTTTCCTGTTGCTTCGATCATATCATACAATGAACCCGCTCTGTGTGTTGGATTAAGATTATCACTGTGTTTTTCATCATCTAATACCTGATATTCATAACCAAGTGCACTGGTCCAACCATTTTTAATTGAAATTTCTTCAATTACATTATACTTTACACCGCTGTTCCCGCCAGGACTGATCTTCCACTCGAACTTTAACTCAAAATCTTTATAAGTTTTCTTGGTCATAAGATCACCGCCTTTTAGCGGTTGACCGTCAGGTCTGGTAGGAACATCGCCACTAGCAATTTTTTGAATTGCACCGTCAACAATTTTCCAATGACCTTCCGGAACGCCTTCAATTCCAATACCTCTCCAGCCATCAAATGATTTTCCATCAAACAACAATTGCCAGCCATCGGCAATTTCTGCTTTTGTTAAAGTATTCGGACCGGTAGGCTTTTCAACTTTCTTGCTGTTAGCTAATAAAAAGTGTTAGAAAAATAAATACACTGAAAAAAAACTTTACATTCTTACTTATTTTCTTCATAATATTTTACTCCCTTTATTTCTTAATGTTAAAACTGTCCATTATTTTCCCTTCTGAATTATACGCATTGTACTTCAGTTCATTTCCATTAATATCAATTTTCTGATAAAAATATTCCTTAGGAATTCGAACTTGAATATAATCTTCCTCTTTCGTTGGATTTTCTGTGTTCGGTATAGCAATGGAAATTACGTAAATTGTTCCTTCTGCCGGACTCTTAACCGGCTTTTGTGCGTACATAGGTTGATCTCATATAATAATGTACATGTCCGCTGAAAACAATATCTACATGGTACTTATCAAAAAGATCGCCCCATTCTTTACGGATCACCGGATAATTATCCACGGAAACGTATGGGGGGAAATGAAATATTGCAAATTTCCATTTTGCATTACTGTTTTTTAGCTGCTCTTCCAGCCAAGCAGTCTGCTCTCTGATCGGCAAATCTATTGCAAGCATTATAAATAGCGCATCACTATATTCAAAACTATAGAGATATTCTTTCGGCAAATTTGCCGGACCATTTTTGGGTAGATCAAAAAGGTCTGTGAACATCCCTGCGCCTAAGCCATTCTGATCATCATGGTTCCCTAGTGCCGGCATTAGAGGTCTATTCTTTATTACATCGGCGGAATATTCAAAAAGCTGATCCCAATCATCTCTGTGAAGACCGGTACTAACAATGTCGCCGCCTATTGTATAAAATGCAGTATTAGGAAATCTTTTATAAGCATCATTTATCAATTTTCCCCAATGCGGAGATCGGTGCGTATCACCGAAATAGACAAATGAAAACGGAGTTGGTGATTCCGGAGCAGTAATAAATTCTGCTATGGAACTCCAATTATTCGTTTCAGGATCACCGACTTTATAATTATATTTTGTCTCCGGTTTTAGGTTCTCAATCACAGTGGTGTAACGGTTTATATATCTATCATTTTCTAGGAGCCTATCTTCTATAACTTTAATTTCTGCTGCAACTTCAGAAAAGCTCTCTTCGTCATACCCTTCAAGCCAATATCTGACCACTCCTTTTTTGACGCTTGTATTTGTTCTCCACTGAATACTTTGAGTAGTTTTAGGATCCTTACTCCACGTGAGCATTATTTGATCCGGTTTTTCCGAAGAAGGAAACGGCGTATCTCTAAACGCTCCGAGTAAGTGTGCTTCTGTGGCTCTTCCTCTAATGGTAGTTAACAGCTGTCCGCCTTTCAATGATTCCGGTACTTCTGTTAAAACAAGTTCATCCCAATCGTGATATGTAAATGCGCCAACATCCATAACTCCTACATATTGATTTTCCGGGAAGAAATTACTTAGTATTAATTTATCATTTTTATTAACTGGTTGTACAGATACGAAATAGTGACGTCCAAAACCGTCAAAGCCGCTAATTCCAAGTCCGACCCGACCGGCTGGAAATTCTTTCTGCCATACTTCAAATGTGTTAAATTTGTTTTTAACCACCAAATCGGTTTTCTTAAAACCATACTGCGTTAACCAAAACGGAACGATCGCTTGCTCTTCTGAACGCATAACCGAAACTATTACGGGAACATTTACATCGAACATCCAGTATTTTGTTGCAAGAATTTTTAATTCATCGTCAGTAAAAAGTTTAATTACATCATCGTTAGTTAGGTTTTTAATTTCCTCTTTATTCATCGTCTGATAAATATGTGTTACAGCTTTATCAATAACATCTTTTACTGATTTGGGATTTTCACTACAGAATAAAAACAATAAAGATAAAAAAAGAAGGGATATTTTAATTTTCGTTTTTAACATGATTACCTTTATTTTTGTTTCTTTAAATTAAGTTAACTGAATAATAAATACAAACGATTTCCTGAATAATAATCGATTTATTTAAAGAAAATGAATTAAAATTCGTTTCGATATTCTTTATTCAAATAAATTTCATAATTTTAAATGCTGATCAATAATTACTAATATTTTTTTGCTTGATAGTTCCTATTAAAAACGAATCATCAACACGATAAAATAGTCAAAGGGAAAAGTTATGACGCACCGTGAAAGAGTTCTCAATGCAATTAAGCATAAAAATGTAGACAGAATTCCTTTTGACTTTTGGGCTGAACAGCCAACTCTTGAGAGACTCTACTCTTTTTATGGGACTAGAATACTGGATAAAATATTGGATGATTTCGATGTAGATATGCGCCATGTAGAAGCAATAATGCCACCAGAGAAATATTACGGTGACTTTTATCAAAATTTCTGGGGCGAGCGTTACATTTACAGAGAAACAAAGTGGGGTCCCATGCGTGAGGATATTCCTGGAGCTTTATCTGGTGCCAAGAATATAGAAGATTTAGAAGATTTTGATTGGCCAAACCCTGATGATTTTGACTACACTAAACTTAAATCTACATGCGATAAGTATGATGGATACGCATTGATGTATGGGTTTGCTGATATTTGGCAGCGTCCATGTTTAGTGAGAGGAATGGAAAATGCGTTTATGGATTTGTATGTCAATCCGGAGTGGGTTCATTTTCTAGGTCGAAAATACACAGACTTTTATATTAAGGACTACACAAATGCTTTCCATCAAAGCGGTGGACGTATTGATATATTTCTTGTAATAAGTGATCTCGGTAGTCAACATGGCCCATTGATTTCAACTGAAATATTTGATGAGTTCATTGCCCCTTATTTGAAAGAATTGGTAGATTGTATTCACGGACTAGGGGCTTATGTTATGTATCATTCTTGCGGTATGATCTTCCCGTTTATTGAACGACTAATTGATATTGGTGTCGATATCCTAGACCCAATTCAATCTGTTACACCGGAAATGACGCCGGAGAATCTGAAAGAAAATTTTTCAAAACGTATTTGCTTTCATGGAGGAATCGACGTTCAAAAGTTACTTGTGCATGGAACACCGGATGAAGTAAAAATGGGCATAGAACATTACTTAAAAGTGTTTGGTAAAAACGGAGGTTACATTTGTTCCCCATCGCATCTTTTTCAACCGGATATTCCCCCGGAAAATATTAAGGCATTTTATGAGATGACCAAACACGTATAATTGAGGACACATTTAGTGAATGCATCACTCCAGTTCATCTTGATATTAATCAACTAACTCAAACTCACCGGTCAGGGCAATATCTTTGGATGAAGTCCCGATCAGAACTTTGAATTTGCCTGCTTCGGCTTTCCACCCATTAGACTTCATATCATAGAAAGCGAGATCTTGCTTATCAATCTTGAATGAAACTGTTTTCTCTTCACCTGGAGCTAATTCAACACGCTGGAATCCTTTCAAAGATTTATATTCCCGATCAACGCTCGATTCTTCGTCATGGATATACAACTGTACAACTTCTGCACCGGCTCGTTTTCCTGTATTAGTTACTTTTACTTGAACAGTTAATTCTTCATTCTTATCAAGCTTGGTTTTATCTAATTGAATATCAGAAAGTGCAAATGTTGTGTACGACAATCCAAACCCAAACGGGAATAACGGTTCAACATTCTTCGTATCGTAATATCTGTATCCTACATAAATCCCTTCGCCATATACAAGTGTAGAG
>QILJ01000115.1 GCA_003233295.1 Ignavibacteria bacterium
AGGAAATAAAATGAAAACTAAATACTTATTCGCGATTTACATTATAATGATAATGATATTTCAAAATATAAATATTATTAATGCTCAGGTAACAGCAAATCTAACTATAGAGAATATGAATGTTGTTGGGACAGATTTGTTTTTCGACATCTATATTACCCGCACCGGGTCTAATGATATCTACCTTGGAGGATCTGATTTTATTATTGGATTTAATTCAGGTAACTTTACTAGCCCAATATTAACAAAAGTTGATAATCCCGCACCTCCGTTTGGATTTATACAAAACGGGTATTGCACATTTGTCTCAACTACATATAATACACAAGGTGAAGGAAATACAGCCAATCTCCAGAGGGATTACTACAACGCTACCTCACCAACAATTGTAACTAATTCTGACGGAACTTTTTTGGCAGTGAACTTGAATGCTCCAAACTTTACTGATCAAATTTCCTTCGATGCAAGTGTTGCCAAAATAGATAACTCACCAAGCACTCATCGTCTCGGTCGCTTTAAATTAAGTGGGATTAGTAATCCAAGTGGTTTTGCGAATTTTCAATGGAGAACTGCATCACCAAACAATACTATTCTTTACACCTACGCAACCACTGATCCATGGTCAGCTTCTGCGATTACTACTAATACTACAAATCCAACAGATATTCCGCTTCCAGTAGAACTTCAATCGTTCGAAGCAACTATTGATGGAAATACTGTTGTTTTGAAATGGGTTACAATTACAGAGTTGAATAACTATGGTTTTGATATCGAACGGAAAATTTATGAAAGTAATGGAATTCCTTCTAACTGGGGAAAATTAGGATTTGTAGATGGGAACGGGAACAGTAATTCGCCCAAGGTATATTCATTCACCGATAATTCTATTGTAAAAAGCGGAGAATATGAATATAGGTTAAAGCAAATCAATACCGATGGTAGTTTCGAATACTCTGATGCTATTTCAATAGAAGTAAGTACACCGACCGAATATAATCTTGAACAAAATTACCCAAACCCATTTAACCCTTCAACCAAAATTAAATTCTCAATTCCTGAAGAAGGGTTTGTCAAACTAGAAATATTCACCATCCTTGGCGAAAAAATAAAGACTTTAATCAAAGAATATAAAGAGGCTGGAACTTATACAGTTAATTTTAATGCATCACAGCTTAACAGCGGAGTTTATATCTATAAACTCGAGGTAAACGAGTTTGTAAAAATCAATAAAATGATATTATTAAAATAGGTTTAAATAAACAATTACATCCTATGAATATTAAAATTATTACAATAATTATCCTATTATCAGTTGGCTTTGAAGAGAACATTGGTCAAAATGCAACAATTAAAATATTTCCAGCAGAAACAATAATTGAAATCTATTCGGTAAAAGAGCTATTTGTGCAGATTGATGATATAAACTCTCTGAGAGCTTATAGCATTAAGTTATCTTATGATTCTGAAAAATTACGATGCACAAATATTAGTAAAGGTTCATTTTTCTCGAATTGGCAAACATTATTTTATAGCGATATTGATAGTAGTGAAAATATGATTAGAATAGATGAGGCAATACTTGGTGAAGGATACCAAAATGGCAGCGGTGATCTTGTAAAGATAGAGTTTCAAGGAATAGGAGCAGGTGATGTAAATATTAACTTTACGAACTCAGATTTTAGAGATACATTAAATAATGTAATACCCGTTCAAACTGAAGATGGTATAGTTCACATAGTAAATCCTACAATCGTAGAACAAGATATAAGTTTACAATACTCAAACACATTAAGCATTTTTCCTAATCCATTCAATTCATCAACTAATATAGAATATACATCATCTTTGAAATTGGGGCAAAGTGAAATAAATATATACTCACTAACAGGAGAAATTGTTTTCAGATACGAGGAAAGATCGGCTGGGAGTATGAAAACCTCTTTTACCTGGAACGGAATAAGTAATTTTGGAGAAATATTGCCGAGCGGCATTTACATTGTCGTATTAAGTAATGAAAAATTTTATTTAACATCAAAAATAATTTTATTAAAGTAGTAACCGGAGAATGATTATGACAAAAATATTATTTTTATTCACTGCTTTATCTATCTTATCAAATTTGCTAATGGACAATTTTGTCAGAGCTCAAGCCAGTGTATCTATTAATCCTAATTTCATATATGTAACAAATCAAAACACTGTCTCGGTCGATGTTTTAATCTCTAATGTTTCAAATCTTAATTCGTACAGTGTAAAAATTATTTTTAATAATGAAGTCTTGAGTGTTCAAAATATTAGCCAAGGTTCATTTCTAAATCAAAATGGTGCAGGTACTTTTTTCGGTACTCAACCAACTCACATTCAAAATTTTTTTACTGTTAATGAAGCAATACTCGGCAGCGATCCACCAGTTAGCGGTGCAGGGACATTATTTTCAATCACATTTCAGATTCAAGCTGCTGGAATTAGTAATATATTAGTTGACAATGTTCTGTTACGTGATAAATCAAACAACAGTATTCCCGTGATTTGGTCATCAGGAGAAATAAATGTTCCACTATCTCTTAGTTCCCTTGTATTTCTTGAGGGTCCATTTAACAATGGAACTATGAAAATGAATACAACGTTAAATCAGGCAGGTATAGTCCCAAACTTCCAACCCTTCAATATTTCTCCGTACAATTATACTGGAAATGAAAACGTGAATGATAATTTCTTTATAAACCATCCCAATATTGTAGATTGGATACTAATTGAACTGAGAACTACTCCTAATCCCAGTTCAATGGTTGAAAAAAAAGCTGCTTTTCTGATTGATAATGGACAGATTATTGATATTGATGGGTCTCCCCTTATATATTTAGTTCAAGCCACCGGATACTATTATTTAGTTATTTGGACAAGGAATCATTTACCCGTTATGAGCAAGAACTCAATTTTTTTAGATCGCATAAATTCAACTTATAACTTTACACTCTCTCCTAACATGGCCTATGGTCTAAACCCGATGAAGAAATTGGGTTCTGTCTATGGCTTATTCTCTGGTGACACAAATTCTGATTTTCAAATAAATGCATCGGACAGAGCTTCAACCTGGAATAATCGAAATTTTATAGGTTATAGTGCAGAGGACGTTAATTTGGATGGTCAGATAAATGCTTCCGATCGCGCTATTACCTGGAATAACCGAAACAGAGTTTTTCAATTTCCCTAATCTGCTCCTTCGATAAATCTCGCTACGCGCTCCTGCCAATAACCTCTGCTATCTTCCTCACCTGCGACATTAACTCTTTAAACTGTTCTGGCAATAATGTCTGCGGACCATCGGACATTGCGGATGAAGGATCGTGGTGCACTTCAATCATTAAGCCGTCAGTTCCCGCTGCAACTGCTGCGCGTGCCATT
>QILJ01000382.1 GCA_003233295.1 Ignavibacteria bacterium
AGAACTTTCGGATGAAGTTTTGTCGTCGCAGCATTATCAAAATACACTTTCATATCATTATACTTTTTGTGAAGCAAATTTTATTATTTCATATAAGCAAAAGAAGACTTTCGCTCTACATGTTTTTTTAATCGAGTAACTAATATCCAGCACCCAGCTAAGTCTTTCTCAGTGACACATCTCCATTTATTATCTTTTTCGTACCATCTTTTTGCTGAAGGAGTAAAAAACCATCAGAATCAATATCGTCAAACAGACCAACTAATTCGTCAGAACCATTTATCACTTTTACTTTTTCCCCTATCCAGTTGGAGCGTGAGCGCCAGCTGTCCAGCACACCTTTAGGATCGGTTTTTATCTGTTCAAGAATTGATTCGAATTCGTTAAGGACTTCACTCAATACTCTTTCCCTTTTTACTGGTCTGCCAAATTCTTTGCGTATTGATGTCGGCGGTATAAGAAGTTTACCTTCAAATGCCGGTTGATTCACATTGATCCCAATGCCGACAACAACCTTTTCGAATTTATTCCCTTTTGTAATTGATTCAACTAAAATGCCGGATACCTTTCTGTTCGATATAAGAACATCATTCGGCCATTTTAAGTTCACATCTAATTGGTAAAGGTTCTCAATAGATTTTGCAACGGCTAAAGAAGCTCCGAGATTTACTATGTTAATATTTTTTGGTTCGATATCCTCTGTAAGCAGAATTGAGAATGTCAGCGAGAGATCTTTTTCCGATATCCATTTTCTTCCCATTCTTCCTCTGCCGACAAATTGATTCTCCGTCAAAAGAACTGTCCCATGCTGCTTTATGGTATCGTCAGTAAGAAGTCGCTCATTTGTAGAGTTCAGTTCATCATAGAATATGAAGTTAGTACCAATGTATTCAGTATCTAATTTTATGTCCATTTCCTCAAGTTTGAACGAAAAAGCACTCATAATCTCACTCCAAAAAGTTAATACAATTATGACGCATATACTGACAAATTAACTATATTTTGACAAAATTAAACAAATGCTGTCAAAAGTGGTTGTCGCTATTATTTCGTCAATATCGTCATAAGTAATTATAATATAATGTGTTACAGCAAAATCATTCGTTTGGCACAGACTTTGTTCTTATTGTCATAAAAAGGTTAAACAAAAATTACAAAGGAGGTTAGCCATGACACTAGTAAAATTTGAACCATTAAGAGAAATTGAAAGTTTGCATAACACAATTCAAAAATATTTTGATGATTTTGCACCTTTTAATTCACCTTTTTTAACCGAGGAATATTCTCCTAAAATTGATATCAGCGAAAAGGAGAACTTAGTTGTTGTAACCGCTGAAATTCCCGGTGTTAAAAAAGAAGATTTAAAATTAACATTGCAAGATAACATTTTAACCATTGAAGGTGAAAAGAAAAACGAATCTGTTGTTGATGAAAAAGATTATTACAGAAAAGAGAGAAGATTCGGTTCCTTCAAGAGAACGTTTACATTACCTTTTGAAGTTGAGTCAGATAAAGTAAATGCAGATTTCAAAGATGGTGTACTTTCAATAAAGCTGAACAAAGTTAAACCGGAAATACCGGAAGAAAAAGTAATAAAAATTAAGTAATCCAAATGCGGCAGTTATCTGTCGCATTTTAATATTAAAAGGAGATAGAGAGCTATGGGAAAGATAATAGGAATAGATTTAGGAACAACGAACTCATGTGTAGCCGTAATGGAAGGTAACGATCCTGTCGTTATTCCAAATTCTGAAGGTGGCAGAACAACGCCGTCAGTTGTTGGTTTTACAAAGAGCGGCGAAAGATTAGTTGGGCAGCCGGCTAAACGTCAGGCAGTTACTAATCCGACTAACACGGTATTCTCGATAAAAAGATTTATGGGACGCATGATTAATGAAGTTTCGTCAGAGATTAGTGAAGTCCCATATGAAGTTGTTGAAGGTGATAACAAAACCGCTCGTGTGAAGATTAGTGATAGGTTATATTCTCCGCCTGAGATCAGCGCAATGATTCTTCAGAAGATGAAAAAAACTGCCGAAGAATATCTTGGACAAAATATTGATGAGGCGGTTATTACAGTACCGGCTTACTTTAACGATTCACAAAGACAAGCGACAAAAGATGCCGGTGAAATTGCCGGTCTTAAAGTAAAAAGAATAATAAACGAGCCTACGGCTGCTGCTTTAGCTTATGGTTTGGATAAAAAGAACAAAGAAGAATTGGTTGCCGTTTACGATCTTGGCGGCGGTACTTTTGATATTTCTGTTCTTCAGTTAGGCGAAGGTGTTTTCGAAGTGAAATCAACAAACGGTGATACTCACCTTGGCGGTGATGACTTTGACCAAAGAGTGATCGATTTTCTAGCTGATGAATTTAAGAAACAGGAAGGTATTGACCTTAGGAATGATCCGATGGCATTGCAGAGATTGAAAGAAGCTGCAGAAAAGGCGAAGATCGAGTTATCATCTTCAATGTCGACAGATGTGAATTTGCCGTTTGTTACAGCTACACAGGATGGACCTAAGCATTTGAACATAAATTTATCAAGAGCCAAATTTGAGGCTTTGATTGATGATCTTATTGAGAGAACAGTTAAACCTTGTCAAGATGCAATGAAGGACGCCGGTGTATCAGCTTCGCAGATTGATGAAGTTATCCTTGTTGGTGGTTCAACAAGAATTCCGAAAGTCCAGGAAAAAGTAAAAGAGATTTTTGGTAAAGAACCTCACAAGGGTGTAAATCCTGACGAAGTTGTTGCGATAGGCGCGGCAATTCAAGGCGGGGTTTTAGCTGGCGATGTAAAAGACGTATTGTTATTGGATGTTACTCCGCTTTCATTAGGTATTGAAACTTTAGGTGGAGTGATGACAAAATTGATTGAAGCAAATACAACTATTCCGACAAAGAAGAGTGAAGTATTCTCAACTGCATCGGATAATCAGCCGTCGGTTGATATTCATGTGCTTCAAGGCGAACGTCCGATGGCAGCGGATAACAGAACGCTTGGTAGATTCCAGTTATCTGATATTCCGCCTTCACCAAGAGGAGTTCCGCAGATTGAAGTTACATTTGATATTGATGCTAACGGTATTATGCATGTTTCTGCAAAAGATAAAGCTACCGGCAAAGAGCAGAGCATCAAAATTACATCTTCAAGCGGTTTGGATGAATCCGAAATTGAAAAGATGAAGAGAGAAGCCAAAGAACATGCCGCTGAAGATAAGAAGAAAAAGGAAGGTGTTGAGATTAGAAATAACGCTGATAATCTGGTTTTCCAAACCAAGAAACAGATAGAGGAGTTGAAAGATAAACTTCCTGCGGATTCGAAAGGGAAACTAGAGACCGAGATTACTAAAGTTGAAGATGCGTTAAAGACAAATGATACCGATGCAATAAAATC
>QILJ01000242.1 GCA_003233295.1 Ignavibacteria bacterium
TTTCAGCAGCATATTTCCCGAATGCACCCCAGCCGCAGCCAATATCTAAAACTTTCATTCCCGGTTCGAGATAAAGCTTTTTGCAAATTAGTTCTAACTTGTTTTCTTGAGCTTCATCTAAGCTGTTTGCATTATGCCAATATGCACAGCTATAATTCATTCTTTTATCAAGCATATTTTGAAAAAGATCATTACCTAAATCGTAGTGCTTTTTGCCGATAATATATGCTCTCCGTTTCGATTGCAAATTGAAGACTCTTGCGGTAAAAAGTTTGAGCAGGATTAAAAACTTTAGACGAATTTTTTCATTGAGTTTAGCGCTCAGGATTTTGTAAATCAGTTCGTCAACTTTTTCTGCATCCCACCAGCCGTACATATAAGATTCGCCGATGCCAAGTTCACCTTCTGTAATAGCTCTTCTGAAAAATTCCTTATTGTGAACTTGAATATCCCAGGGTGCACTGCCGTTAATTTTCACACCGGCAAGTTCCAATAGTTCTTCTGTTATTTTTTGATAATCGACACTCATACTTTCTCCTCTAATTTTACTTTTTTATTTTCCGCAAGGCAGTTCTGAATAAACAGCCGATTATAACGTCTTAAGTATTATTTTATTTACCTATTAATTCAATTTTTATTTTGTTTACTCTCAAGTAGACCGACTTGCTTTTTGCGAAAGCGCCGAAGAAAAATGAACAAACCACTGCTCATAGCAATTAAAAATAGCCACCATGGATAATAAGAAGGTATTCCCCCTTCTACGATAAAACTTGTCTGCCAGATGAAAGTCAATAAAATAACTGCTGCGCAAATAATTTCACCAATCCACTCTAGCTTTCTTAATATTTTTGTTTCAAAGCGTTCAGGATAATTTAAAATCAATATAGCCGCTAAAATTAATCCTGAGCTAAAAATTACTGGGACAAGCCAAGGAGCAACCCAAGGCACTGGAATAAGAAAAAGAATATCCCAATCAAACATCCCTTCCGGCCAATTGAGAAAAATTTTTAGCCAGAAATAATAAAAGATATCCCACACTCCGAAGGTAAAAATAAATAACGCAAATTTTTCTTTAAACGGTTTGAATGACATTCGTGCAACAAACCACAGCATTATCAGAGTAAATGCCTCTCGTCCAATTTCAATAGCTACTATATGCGTGGGAATAATTTTAATCGGGAAATCAAATCCATTGGGATAATAATACTGCCGAAGGTAAACTACAATTGCCGATTCCAAATAAGCCATCGCAATACCAAAGATTAGGTATGTAAAAATCATAGGTCTAATATCCGATGATTGTTTACTCAATTTTAATCAATCTCCAGTTTTTCAAAATTCTCAAATTGAATCTCCCCGCTGCAAATGGCAGGAAATTCATCCCTTGTCCGCCTTTGGCGGATTAAAAAAGTAATTAATAACTCACCCTGCGTAAAAACATCTTAATACTTGCGTAACATGAGTTATTCAAACTTCTCACTCTATTTTAAATTTACAAAAATTAAATTGGTAAAAACACTGAAAAAATATTATTGAAAAAATTCAATATTCTTTTATCAGTTTTCCTTTTATTTTGTTAGAATTAAGAGCCGTCAAATCCAATATAAGCATAACCTATACCGCCTGTTGTTTTCCCGTCTTCTTTTTCTATTACTACTTTACATCGGGATAGCCAATAAGATAGCCCTAACATTTCAATTTCCTGCCCTTTGAAACTTGGTGAGATCTTAATTTCAAATTGCTCTTTTGGGGGTTTAAATTTCCAGTCTAATTTAAACTTATCATTAGACGATTCGGCGGAAATAATAGTATCTGCTTTTGCAGTGAAGTTTCGTAGAATACGGTTTTCTCCATTGCCATCAGATATAATCATAGTATTGATCTTGGCAAAAGTTTCACTATGATAAATCAGAATATCCGTGGAGTCTTTCAAATGAAGGGCAAAAATATCGCTCAATGCGCTTTGTTCGGGTTTATCTCCCCATTGATGCTGAAATATACCGATACCGTCTAATTGATAATCTCCATCTTCATAGTGCATTTGTACCGAGACCTTTCCTCTTGGTATAGCATATGCACGATTAAAACCTTCATCACCAACCGCTAATTGACCGATATCGATAGCTTTCTTTAAAGGATCATATTTTAGAGAAATACTAAAATCATCCATCTCAATCTTAACTTTATACAGACCACTTTTAGAATCACGTTCTAATACATTATCACTGTAATTCTCCATCAATTGACCTACGGTGTGTGTGGTACTACTAAATATCGGTACTTGTATTTTTGAAAAATTTTGATATTCTTTTTTCCGCACATCTGCCACTACAGCGTAAAGTCCGCTTGCTTTAATACCTATTACTTTTCCTGTAAAGAAAAATATGGATACACCGAATTTAAATCCTTCTTTAGTTTCTAAATGAGTAAACAAAGACCAAGCTTCAAAATCGGCATCCTCATGTCTGCCGTCATCATCTGGAAATTTCAGAGTCTGTGCATTTATAGGTTGAAACAGTATTATGATCAAGAATATAAAATAGAACAAAATTGACAGGTTTTTATAGTGCCTTGTATTATTCAATTTAGTGCTGATGGTTTGTATGATCATCTCTGTTATCTTTGTTTATGTATTTTTCAGGATTATGTTCAAATTGTATCTTGCACAAAGTTGTGCAGAAATAATAAGTTTCACCTTCATATTCGTAAGATTCTGCATTTGAAGTATCAGTTACTTCCATTCCGCAGACCGGATCTCTAAACATTGTTAACTCCTTTCAAATAATTTTAATTTATTCAGAATCATAAACAAATGAAAAACCGCTTTTGCACAGACTCCTTTTTAAGTGGAAATGGATCATTTTTTATGATGATCTTCATGTTCAGTCTTATCTTCAGACTTTTTATCATGGTTCATTTTCTTCCCGTTCATCATCATTCCTTCATGATCTTTTGAATTATTCTGCATCATCTTCATCATCATGGAATGCATCTCGGGATTACTCATCATTGTTTTCCCCATTTCCATCATACCAGCTGAATCACCTTTCATATGATCCATCATTTTTGTCATCATCTCTCCGCGCATATGTTCATCAGATGCAATTTTATCCATGCATTTGTGCATATCTTCTTTTTGCATCATTGAATTATCAGCTTTCTTTTCAGAAGGTTTATCTTGAGCGGGTAATGTAGCTGCTATAAAAAATAACAGACCAAATATTGTCATCAATATAACACGTTTATTTAACATTGTATCCTCCATCTTGTTTAAAATAAATAATTGTCTTTTAGAAAACAATTAAAATGCCAAACAAAACATTTGTTTTTGTCTAATTAACAGAGGAATGCTGTGACTAAGATTTAAGATATTTAAAT
>QILJ01000025.1 GCA_003233295.1 Ignavibacteria bacterium
TGAATTCATCTGTTCAATTTTAAGTTATTTCAAAAAAATATTATATTAATTTGATTAATCATAAGTAAAAATAACAAAATATTTGCCTTTAAATTAAAAATATGTTACTCTTACTATAACAATTAGGGCTTTTTATGTCTGCATCAACAAAATTATCTTCATCGGTGAAGGCACTGTGTTTTCTAGCAGAGACACATCCTATACCGAAAACCAGCAGAGAGATTGCTGAGAAGACAGGTATTAATGCGTCAAAACTTAGGCAATTATTATCAATGCTTGCAAGAACAAGAATTGTAATAAGTGAGCAAGGTACAAAGGGCGGTTTTCTACTTCAAAAGGACCCAAAAAAAATTCATCTTCAGGAAATATATTGTTCAATTGAAGATAGAAAGGCATTCCATTTAAATGTTACACAAGGAAATGGATCAAGCGATGATAGTAATCTTGACTTTAATACTTATTTCCTGAACTTGTTCTCAGCTATTCAAGTAGATATTGAAGAGAAGATGAGAAAAATTTCACTTGAGAATATTATGAATCAATTAAAAATAAAATCGAAATTTAAATAATAATTCTGAAGAGGTAAGAATGGATTTTTTGAAAGAATTAGGGATCAAAGAGAAAAACTTTGGTGCGTCAACGGGGATTAAATGGTACGGTTCTGAAAAAAATGTTGAGTTGAAAATTTACTCTCCGATAAATGGAAAATATATTGCTTCAGTTTATCAGGCAAACGAAAAAGATTATGATAAGGTTGTAAAAAAAGCACACGAAGCCTTTCTGCAATGGCGAAAAGTTCCCGCTCCGCAACGTGGGGAGATAGTTAGAGCAATAGGCAACAAACTGCGCGAGTACAAAGTTCCATTGGGTAAACTTGTTACTTATGAGATGGGAAAATCCTTACAAGAAGGTTGGGGCGAAGTTCAAGAAATGATAGATATTTGTGACTTTGCAGTTGGTCAATCCAGAATGCTTTACGGATTCACAATGCATTCCGAACGTCCGAATCATCGAATGTATGATCAATACCATCCGCTTGGAGTTGTCGGTACTATTTCGGCATTTAACTTCCCGGTTGCGGTATGGTCATGGAACGCAATGATAGCAACGGTTTGCGGCGATACAAACTTATGGAAACCGTCATCAAAAGTTCCTTTAACGGCAATTGCTGTTCAAAACATAATTGGAAAAATCGTAAAAGAATACAAACTTCCGGAAGGATTGTTCTCGTTAGTAATTGGTAAAGGTTCTACCGTTGGTGAAAAATTGATTAATGACAAACGTATTCCGCTAGTATCAATTACCGGCTCAACCGGTGTTGGCAGAAGAGCAGCACAGAAAATAGCGGCACGTTTCGGTAAATCAATTCTGGAACTTGGTGGTAACAATGCTATTATATTGACTCCGGATGCAAATCTTAAAATGGCAATACCCGCAATAGTATTCGGTGCTGTTGGAACTGCTGGACAGAGGTGTACTTCCACAAGAAGATTGATAATCCACGAATCAATTTATGATAAAGTAAAACAATCAGTAATTAAAGCATACAAGACTTTAAGAATCGGATCACCGTTGAATACAAAAAATCATGTCGGTCCATTAATCGATAAAGCTGCAGTTTCAGATTTCAAAGAAGCACTTGAAATAGTTAAGAAAGAAGGCGGCAAAATATTGTATGGCGGTAAAGTGCTTACCGGTAAAGGGTATGGTTCAGGTTGCTATGTGCAACCCGCAATTGTTCAAGCGGAAAATCATTATACAATTGTGCAGGAAGAAACATTCGCGCCTATATTATACTTGATCAAATATAAAGGTGGAGTCGAGAATGCAATTGAAATTCACAATGATGTTGTACAAGGACTTTCATCATCAATATTTACAGATAACATGCATGAAGCGGAAATATTCCTATCACATTGGGGAAGTGACTGCGGTATTGCAAATGTTAATATCGGTACTTCCGGTGCGGAAATTGGCGGCGCTTTTGGTGGTGAAAAAGAAACCGGCGGCGGACGCGAGTCCGGCTCTGATGCTTGGAAAGCTTACATGAGACGACAAACTAACACAATTAACTTTGGGCACGATCTTCCTCTTGCGCAAGGTATTAAATTCGATATTTAACATTAAACAGAATCAAAAGCTCCTCCTGAGATAAGAGGATCTTTTTTTATTTGTATTGCAATAGGAAAATTAAATGAAAAAGATTATTGGTATAAGAAGAGAAGATAAAAATATTTGGGAAAGAAGGGTTCCTCTGATTCCGGAACACGTAAAGAAATTGAAAGAGGAGCATAATATTGAAACAATAATTCAACCATTTGAAAGAAGAGCTTTTCCTGACAAAGAATTTGAGGAAGCGGGTGCAATTATTAAAGAGGATCTATCGGAATGTCCAACTGTTTTTGCAGTGAAGGAAATTCCTATAAAACTATTGCAGCAAGATAAGGTTTATATCTTCTTCTCACATACTATTAAAGGACAAGATTATAATATGCCGCTGCTTCAGAAGATCATGGATCTAAATTGTACACTCATAGATTATGAAGAAATTAAAAATGACAAGGGGAGGCGCTTAGTGTTCTTTGGTAAGTATGCCGGTCTTGCCGGAATGATTGATGCGCTTCATGGTTACGGTTTACGCTTGAAGGAACTTGGCTATTCAACTCCGTTGTTAAAAATAAAGCCGGCTTATGAATATCACAATGTTGATGAAGCAAAGAAGTATATTGCTGAAATTGGTGAAGAGATAAAAGCTAACGGACTACCAAAAGAAAAGGCTCCGTATGTATTTGGATTTATGGGATATGGTAATGTATCAAACGGTGCGCAAGATGTTTTTGATGTATTACCTCACAAAGTAATTTCTCCAGAAGAATTAAAGAAACTTGACGACAAACCGAACAACATCTTTTATAAAGTTGTCTTCAAGGAAGAACATATGGTCGAACCAAAAAATCCGGATGACACGTTTGAGCTTTATGATTACTTCAATCATCCACATAAATATAAATCAAAGTTCGAGGAATACATCCCTTATTTGAGTTTAATAGTTAATGCAATTTATTGGACAGAAGATTCGCCAAGGTTTTTAACTAAGGAGTATTTCAAATCCGTGAAAGATAGAAAACTAGATGTGATTTGTGATATCACTTGCGATATAAACGGTGCGGTTGAGTTTACGGTTAAGTCAACAGAATCTGATAATCCGGCGTATGTTTATAATCCAGAAGATGATTCAATAACTGACGGGTATGCCGGAGAAGGAATTCTTGATATCGCCGTTGATAATCTTCCGACTGAACTGCCAAGGAATTCATCTATAGAATTCAGCAATTCTCTCAACCACTTCGTTCCGGGAATAGTCAATGCCG
>QILJ01000077.1 GCA_003233295.1 Ignavibacteria bacterium
TGACTTTGAATCTTATTTATAAAATATTAATTTTACCGACCAAATAATTTTTAACTTTAGGAGAGAAGATGCAAAAATTTCAGCTATTTATCATTCTTATTTTATTCGCGATCTCAACTATGTATGCCCAAACAGATTCACTTATATTTAATAATAGCAAAAATGTTGTCGGAGAAATTAAGAACTTGAAATTAGGTGTAATTACTGTTAAAACAGATTTTAGTGACGACGATTTTAAGATTGAATGGAAAAAAGTGAAAGGAATTTTCAGTGATCGGATCTATATTATAACATTATCAGATGGCGAGCGTGTTACTGGTAAAATCAATTCCGATCCAAGTGATCAAGCGAAAGTAAAAATAATTACAAATCATTCTAAAGAAATAAGTGCAATGTTAGAAGATGTGGTTAACATTAAACCATTGGATTCGGGATTCTGGGACCAGCTTAGCGCTTCAATAGATCTAGGTTACACATTTACAAAGGCAAATAATGTGAAGCAATTCACTTTAAGAAGTAATCTGGGTTATTTAACCGAGCACTGGAATGCAGATTTTTCGCTTGATGCTGTTCGTAATTCACAGGATAGTGTTGAAAGTACTCAAAGAACTGACACTAAATTTGGATACAGTTATTTTATTGGGAAAAATTGGTTCCTAACAATTTCAGCAAATTTTTTACAGAACGATGAACAAAAATTGAAATTAAGATCAACTCCTAAAGTTGGTATTGGTAATTTTTTAGTACAGACCAATTATGTTTATTTAAGTTTATCCGGTGGCGCTGCGTGGAATAATGAAGTTTACACCGACCCGACTATTAAAAATAGAAGTTCTGCAGAAGCATATTTAGGTGTTGAATATAATATGTTCGATTTTGGTGATCTGGGTCTTCTGACAAATATTTTTGCCTACAAAAGCCTTGACAATACTAGTAGGTTCAGAACTGATTTCAAGTTCGATATAAAGTATGATCTTCCTTACGATTTTTATGTAAAACTAGGTTATACACTTAACTACGACAGCAAACCTGTTGAAGGCGCTTCTCAAAGTGATTATGTACTGCAGACAACATTTGGATGGTCGTTGTAATTCAAATTTTATCGTATTAAACAAAAAGCTCAATTCTATTATGTGGATTTGAGCTTTTTTTATAAACTCTAAAATATCTTTCTATCCCATAAAGGATGATGAGTTTACGAACAGGCACTATTTAGGAGGCGGTTCGGCAATATTGCAGGCTAGTCTTTCTGCCGGCATCATAATAGCACTTGGTAAATAGTCAAAGTCAGAATCAATTATTATTATAAAACCCAATCTAGTAATACTGGATTGGGCTTTATAATTTTCATCAAAGTGCTTTCCAATCTTTTTCCGGTTCAGGTTTGTTGTCCAGAATTTTCTCAATTCTTTCCATTACATCATTAGTGAGTAAACTAACATAATCAAGCACTTTCATATTTTCCTTAACTTGCTCAGGTTTAGATGCTCCAGTAATAACAGTACTAACGTTAGGATTCTTAACTGCCCAAGTAAGTGCCAAAGCTGTCATTGAAATTCCGAGTTCCTCAGCAATTTTTGTGAGATTCTTAACCTTTTCAATATTCTTCAATCCTTCTTCTGAAAGAAGCGCTTCTCTAAGCCACTCATAACCAGGCAGTGATAATCTGCTGTCATCAGGAACTCCGTTATTATATTTACCGGTCAGTATTCCACTCTTCAACGGACTCCAGATTGTAGTACCTAATCCAATTTTACTGTAGAGAGGTAAAAATTCCTTTTCAATCTTATCCCTTCTGAACATATTATATTCAGGCTGCTCCATCAATGGAGGGATTAAATTTTCGCGTCTAGCAATTTGGTATGCTTCCATTATCTGAGCTGCACTCCATTCACTTGTTCCCCAATAAAATGCTTTACCTTGATCAATAACATGATTCATTGCTCTTACAGTTTCCTCGATCGGGGTATCGAGATCCGCGCGGTGACAAAAGATGAGATCGACATATTCTGTGTCAAGTCGTTTCAATGCCGCATCTGTTCCTTCAATAATATGTTTACGAGATAGACCGCGGTCGTTAATGCCTTTACCTCCCCAGAATATTTTAGTCGAGATAACTAAATCGGAACGTTTCCATCCGGCTTTCTTGATCACTTTTCCCATCATCACTTCAGCTTCTCCGGCAGAATAGGCTTCTGCATTATCAAAGAAGTTCACACCCGCATCATAAGCGGCAACCATACAATCGTAAGCGGTATCTTCAGCAAACTGATCGTTGAATGTAACCCATGCTCCATAGGATAATGCCGATACTTTTAATCCCGACTTACCTAAATATCTGTATTCCATATTTCCTCCTTGTATTTATCTGATGTTGATCTTTATATATCAAAATTTAAATAACTGTGCAACAATAATCTGCCACGAATTGCACTAATTAAAAAAACAATAAAATCAGCGTATATCATAAGAATCCGCGTTCCTATTAGAAATATTAAGTTAAACGGTTTTCCAATCCTTTTCCGGCTCGGGTTTGTTATCCAGAATTTCTTCTATTTTTTCCATTACATCACCAGTGAGTAAGCCAATGTGATCAACAGCTTTCATATTCTCTTTAACCTGCTCCGGACTTGAACCACCGACCATCGCTGTACTAACATATGGATTTTTAAGCACCCATGTTAAAGCCAATGATGCCATCGAAATCCCAAGTTCTTCAGCCACTTTGGTTAACTTTTTAACCTTCTCTACATTTTGGCGCCACTCCGCGGAAAAGAATATTTCTTTGAGCCATTCAAATCCCTCCAATGATACTCTGCTTCCTTCCGGAATTCCATCATTATATTTGCCTGTTAAAAATCCGCTTTTTAATGGTCCCCAAACTGTAGTACCCAAACCGATCTTTTCATAAAGAGGTTGAAGTTCTTTCTCAAACGTTTCTCGTATAAACATATTATATTGCGGTTGCTCCATTAACGGCGGGATCAGGTGCTCACGTCTTGCTATCTGGTAGGCTTCTATTATTTGAGCGGCGCTCCATTCACTAGTTCCCCAGTAAAGCGCTTTACCTTGATTGATAACGTGATTCATAGCTCTCACTGTTTCTTCAATTGGAGTGTACAGATCAGGACGATGGCAAAAGATAAGATCAACATAATCTGTTCCCAATCTTTTCAGTGACGCATCTGTTCCCTCAATAATATGTTTACGTGAAAGTCCTCTATCGTTTACTCCTTCCCCGCCCCAGAATATTTTTGTTGAAAATACAAGATCGGAACGCTTCCATTCAGTTCTCTTTAATACTTTCCCCATCATTAACTCTGCTTGACCGTCTGCGTATGCTTCTGCATTATCAAAAAAGTTCACACCG
>QILJ01000330.1 GCA_003233295.1 Ignavibacteria bacterium
TCGGCTACTAATTCGACACATATGAATGTGTACGGTTTCTTTAAACAATTTGTGAGAAATCCAAAAAATACTGGAGCAATCTTGGCTTCGGGTTCTAAGCTATCTGAACTTTTGGTACGTAGCGCTGGAGTTACGTGTGCCTGTACCATCATTGAATTTGGTACTGGTACTGGAGTGGTCACCGAAGAAATTTTAAGACAAAAATCAAAGACAGCAAATTTCATTGGAATTGAAATTAATACTCAATTTGCTGAGGCAACACGTAGACGTTGCCCACAAGCGGAAGTAGTAACGGCGAATGCGATAGATACTAAAAAGATTTTGTTAGAACGAGGATTAAGTACTTGTGATTGTATTGTGAGTGGTCTTCCATGGGCTATTTTTTCTGAAGATATACAAGATAAGCTCCTCAATACTGCTGTAGAAATTTTACGTCCAGGTGGTACTTTTGTGACCTTTGCGTACCTTCAAGGACTCCCATTTCCATCTGGTCGACGATTTCGATTGAAATTAGAAGAAAAGTTCACTACGGTAGATACAACTACGATTGTTTGGGCCAATATGCCTCCCGCAATAGTGTATGTGGCGAATAAATAGTCCCCATAAAATAGCCAAATATCCTAAGATGTCATCTTGGGATACACATCTTAGGATATTTAGAAAATGGAGTTTCTTTGAGATTTATCTTGATTTGATGTGTTTTATATAGAAATATGCTGCTAGGAATATAACTATCGTTGCTCCTGCAATATTTGTGAAATGTAATCCATGTTTTACAACAAATACCGTGTAGATTAGATATAAAATCGCCAAAACTACAAAATAAATACTTTTTGCTTTGTTACTCATATTTTGTCTAAGCATAACACTTACGTTTAGAGTGTTCTAGCTCACTTTTTATATACTAGGGATACTTCCTTTTGGTACCGTTTTATTTCCTTCAGAAATCCAGCTACGCAACCCCCCGTCGAGATTGAAGACATTGGTGTACCCACTTTTAACAAGCTCTTGGGCAACCAACTTACTCATATTTCCACTCCTACAATAAAGAACTACTTTAGAAGTTTTATTTGGAATAACAGATTTTATCTTGTCTATATTTTGATAGGAAATCATGTAATCAGTTCCTGGTATATGTTTTTGTTCTGGGATGTGTACATCAAGCAGGGTGAAGTCTTTATTTGTGAGCATCGTACTAAGTTCATTTGAAGAGATATTTTCAAATCCAGAGATATTTGGTTGTTTATTTGATTGTTGAGTCCAGAAAAACCACCCACCCACCACAACTAGCAATACGATAATTCCTATTATTGATTTAGTCATAAATTATATTTTATTTGGCTAAATTATCTCTATGTACATACTTTTTCTATAAAATGTTATCCACAAAGATAATCAATGTATTATTTGTATATAAAGACTATAATTGCAGATACTATTCTTTTGGCAAGTTTAAAATTGATTACTACTTACTGATAATGTAATACTATGGAAAATAAAACATCTGATCACAAAAGTAACGAAGATACTTCTACAAAATCTACCTCTATCTTTAAAAAGAATGGAAATGAAATAACTTTTAAAACTCCAGATCCGTTAACCATGATTGTAGCCGTTCTCGTAGTGATAGCGGGAATTCAAGTATTCCAAACACAACAACTTCTATCAGCTATATCAAATGGTACAACACAAACAACAACTCAAAGTGGTTCCTCTGCATTACCAAGCCAAGTAGGGGGGTGTGGATAGAGTTATGTCGTTCACTAAAATAAATATTATATATGTATTGCTTGCGGTACTCGTTGTATTGTATTCGGTAAATATTTTTATCACTGGAAGTATTTCTAATGCTCTCGTAACTACTCCGACAAAACTTTCTTTTTTGATTTTGGATGCTCCTATAAATCAATGCAGTAATTGTTTTGATGGTAACGATATTATTAAAATGATTGATACTTCTCACGATATTACATATAAAAGTCGTACACTTTTATATGGTGGAGCACTTTCAAAGAAAAATATTGAAATGTACGATATAAAAAATCTACCGGCGGTTATTGTTTCGGGAGATATAAAAAATCAGGGAGTGCTCTCTGCATGGAATGCCCTCTCAGGGAAAAAAGTGAATGGTAATATCGTTATTGAAAATTTGTTACCGTACTATGATTTGAAAAGTAATTCAGTTAAAGGAATTGTAAATATAGTTCTTCTTAAAGATAAGACCTGTACCGATTGTTTTGATGAGAATGGGTATTTAGGTGTATTAAAGAGATTTGGTGTTTTTGTTAATGAAGTAAAAACATACGATATCAACTCAAAAGAAGGGAAGACACTGGTTAAAAAATATTCAATCACTAAAGTACCTATGTTTATTCTTTCTTCTAGTGCCGGAGATTACCCAGCTTTAGTATCTTCTTGGAATCAAGTTGGGACTATTTCACAAAATGGAAAATATATATTTAGGGCGGTGCAAAAAATGGGATCCAAATATAAAAATATTTAGAAAATATGCAAAATAATAAGTTATACAAAATAATCGTAAATACTGCTCTAATTTTTAGAGAGTGGAAAAATGTTTCTATCTTTGCAATTTCATTCGCTCTATTTCTATTTCTATTCGCTTTCTTTTATGGATTGGTCACTATACCAATAGCAGGTGGTGCCTTTGGATTTTACAGAATGGTCGCACCAACGTCCTTTGAGATTTTCTATATGTTTTTTGCTGTGACAGTATCGGCTTTGATAATGTCACTGACAATATATTCCACTAAATTAAAGATAAAGGGGAGAATAAAAGGTAAGGGGACATCGGCAGCTGGGTTAGCTACAGGCATCTTTGGTGCGGTATGTCCGGCATGTTTGGGGATTAACCTTCTTGCATTTGGAAACGTATTTACGGTTCAATTATCATTTCTCATACCATATATTTTTTGGATTCAAGTTGGTGGAATAGTATTTTTAACCGTCGGACTGTATCTCGTAGCTAAAAGCGCTTACGAGAAAAAATGTATATCTTGTGAAGTTGAAATAATTTCTGAGGTAACTAAAGAGGAGACAAAGAGTAATTTTAATCATAAAAATTTATTACTACTTGTAGTAGCGGTACTGTTTATTTTTGTCTATCAAATAACAACTATTTTTATATATAACTCAACAAGTACTTCTCTTTCGTCAGGAACTACTTTGGTGACAAAAGATGGCAGAACAATATATATGAATGATGTTATCGCTGTGGTAACACCTAAGGCGGGGTTTGAGACGAAAGTACGATGGGGCGATATCGTAAGCAAGATGGTTAAAGAAGGAGTACTCAACCCAACTAAACTAGAGAATATTCTTGCTAATCGTTATGGACAGAAAATGAAACC
>QILJ01000525.1 GCA_003233295.1 Ignavibacteria bacterium
AGAGACTGTGCCATTAACCTGGACCATATCCAAACTGTATCAAAGGGGAAAATAGGTTCACTCATTACAGCAATTTCAGAAGAAAAGTTGAAACAGGTACGTTATGCAATATCATTCGCCCTTGACTTGTAAGTGAATATGAGGTTGAGGTTGAGACGAGATAATCGTACTCCCACAGCATGATTATTTCAATAATTTTTTCTTTATAAAATAATCGGTTCGTAGAGTTGCATATGTTTCTAAAGTGTGCTATAGTGAAGGGAAATTTGGGGAGGAATAAGTAGTTCGTATATTAATTGTTAGATTTAAGGAGACATTAAATGCATATACATCCTGTTGATTTCTTTGAAGACAAACATTTCAGGATCAACCCCAAATTGTGTTTTGTACTTATGCCCTTTACGGAAAAATGGTCAAATAGAGTTTATCGCGTAATCAAGGAGATTGTTGAAGACTTGGGGTTTGAGTGTAAAAGGGCAGATGAATACTACGGCAAGGTAGTTCTGAGTGATATATGGCAGGCATTGAACGAGGCGGCATTTGTAATCTCCGACTTAACCGAGGCTAATCCCAACGTATATTACGAACTTGGATTATCTCATACCTTAGGGAAAGATATTATCCCACTTCTTCAGAATGGTTCTACTATACCGTTCGACCAACAACCATTTAGAATTCTCTTTTATGAGGATAACTCAGATGGAGATGCCCTATTAAAGGAACGCTTACCAATATGGATAAAAAACTTAGAGCATAGCTCTTCGCCACAGCTACTATTAAAAAAAGAAGCTATTGATAGATTTAATATTTGGAGGAACGGCAACTCATATGTTCAATTGTCTGGAGAAGACTTTTCTAACCTGAATTTATCAAATGCTCACCTTAATGGCATATATTTTACGGAGAGTATATTTTCTTCCTCTATCATAGAAAACGCCAATTTAAATAACTCGATTCTCATCAGAGCTAATTTAGAAAATGTTTCATTTGCAAATTCAACGTTTGTTGAATCGAATTTAAGTGAATCTAATTTGGAAAATGCAAACTTCACCAACGCTGATTTATCAAGAGCAATATTATTAAGAGTAAACATAAATGGGACAAACTTTCAAAAAGCAAACGTAGAAGGTATGACAATCGATAATGAAACATTTAATAAATTTATGCATTATTTAAAGAAAGCCGATAATTTTGATAAACTCGTAATCGAAAGTGGCTAAAGGCAAAAAGGAATATTTTATGGAATATAATTTGGACGAAATTAAATCGGAATTAACTTATTTTGCCAAAAAAAACAAAGGAAACAAAATAGGAATACTATATGGTGCTTTCTCATATGAGGATAAAAAGTATATTGAAACTGCTCCATATAATTTGGCTTCAGGCGCAGCATTATCTAAAGCTTTAACTGAACTAGGTTTTTCTCCTCTATATATTGACCCAACTATCGATGATCTCATTGCGAGAGCAAAAGAATGCTCATTTGTCTTCAATAACTTACACGGCGAGTTTGGTGAAGATGGTGCTGTCCAATCACTGCTAAAGTATCATGGCATCAAATGTACTGGTGCTTATATTCTTGGCCACGCGATAGGAATAAATAAAGCTGTGTGTAAATTATTAATAAAAGGCTTGGGGTTTCAAACTCCGAACTTCAAAGTTATATATGAAAATGAAGATGCAATTGAAGCAGTTGGGCAAGCAACTCATTGTTTAAAGAAACCTTGGGTTTTAAAGCCATTATTCGGGGGAAGTAGTGTTGGCATGAAATTTATAGAAAATGAACATGATGCATTGTCTTGTGTGAAGGATATTTTAAATTATGATTCAGGGGTGTTATTAGAAGAGTATATTGAAGGGATTGACATGACTGTTGGCATATTGGAATTCCAAAAAAAGTCAATAACCATGCCACCATTAAAAACAATCAATAAATCTAAACTTTATGATGAAAATATTAAATTACATAGCCACTGGGCTGGCAGTGTGAGCTATGAATGTCCGGCAAAAATTGAAGATAGTCTAACTGAGGCATTACAGGATTACTCAACGCAAATATTTAAGACCATCCGTTGCAGTGGGTTTGCAAGAATAGACTGGAGAATTGATAAATTCAGCACGCCATACTTTTTAGAAATTAATACAAATCCGGGAATATCAGAAGGTGGCAATTTTGCTTTAGGTGCTTATGCACTTGGACTTAATTATCATGAACTTATATTAGCAATGCTTAAATCGTGCGATGAATGAAAATCTAACGAGGCATTGGAGTTGCGTTAGCCCTACAAACAATGAACAAAGCAGGAGGATAAAATAATGTCAGGTACAGCAATGATGCCAGTTCCGAGTGAGGAACCTAAAGAAAAATATATTAGAGTATCGATTGCTTCCCTTCAGATTGTATACAGTGATAGGGATTATCTTGATGATTTGGGCGAGATAGATTTAGATGATCTGAACATATTTAAGGAATTATTGCTAAAGCCTGCTTTCGTAAAAGCTCAGGAAGAATTGAGATCTTTATACAAGGATCAATTCGAAATAACCAATATTGAATTAAAAAATGGTTCAATAATAGTAGAAGCCATATTATCTCTACTCATAGCTGTAGGAAATCAACCAATTATTGTAGTAGCGGCAGGTGGCGTACTGGCTAGTATTGTAACCAAAAAGATTCTTACCCCGAGTGACGCAAGTCAATATAAATTAGCAATGGACAAAATATCTACAATAATAAAATCACATGCGGAAAGCCTTGCGGGTCAAGATTTCAAAACAGAGACATATAGAACTCCTGTATACAATCCAAAATTGAAGCAATATGAATTGCAGAAATTTGAATTTCACTCTACTGATTTAGAAAAATTGAAACGAGATGTAGAGGTTGCAATAGATAATTACCACAAGCACATCGATAAAATCTGATACCCGGGGGACGTTCGGGAGCAACAGGAATCAAGGGTCTACACATTTGACAGAGTCTACACATTGGTGATGACAGGGGGTAATAGTTTAGTTCCTTTTTTAACGAACGGATTTGAAAGATCAGGAAGGGGTCTTGCTGGGGTTCAAGTCTTGTTCCTTGCAATTTTGAAACAAAACAGATAAAGTCACTACATGGCAAAACCGTTAAGAATAGAATATGAAGGGGCAGTATATCACGTAACCTCAAGAGGCAATGCGGAGGAACCTGTTTTCCGACAGTGATGACAGGGGTCAGCCCCCGACAGTGATGACAGGGGTCAGCCCCCGACAAAGGACAAAGTTGAGCAGAATGAACTACCCCGCCGCAAGCGGACGGGGTATCTTTAAAAACATTGAACGCCCCAAGGGGCGGGGTATTAAACCCCAAGCTACGCAATA
>QILJ01000041.1 GCA_003233295.1 Ignavibacteria bacterium
TGTCTATGTGCTGTCGGTTTATACGAACGCATAGCGCCGCTCCGTTCCGGGTGATGAGTAGCAAAAGAAGCTTTCTTACCGCCTTCGCTCGAGCCGACTTTAACTTCAACAACTGTTCTATCAATTTCTACCAAACCGTTTTTGTAAAGAGGATAAAGTCCAAGAATAGTTGTAGTTGCATTGCACCCGGCGCTAGAAACAAACTTCGCATTTTTCATTTCTTCACGATGAAGTTCAGGAATTCCATAAATAAAATTATTCAGCATATCCGGGTTGAGATGAGGCTGCTTGTACCACTTCTCAAATTCTGCAACATCATTCAGCCTGAAATCACCGCTTAGATCAATTATTTTGTCTGCAAGGTTTTGGTATTCATTTATCTTCTTCATCGATTCTCCATGCGGAGTGCAGAGGAAAAGCGTATCCACTTTTTCAAGTTCATCAACGCTGCAGAACTTTAATGAAGTAGCTTTGCGTAAATTCGGATGAGCTTTGTATGCAAACTTTCCATAATAAGAACTTGACGTTATCTGCTTTATATCAATGTTCGGATGAAAAAGCAAGAGTCTTAATAACTCACCGCCGGTATAGCCGGATGCGCCGATTATCGATACTGAGATTCTTTCCATTTTAATTTCCTCCTCCGACTTGCAGAACATGATTGACCACATGTTCCGGTATGTTTACACCGGTTGTTGCAATACTGTTTTTAAATTCCATTGTATAATTTACTTCATTAACCATTAATTCACTGTCTTCCGCTTCAAAAAGATCGATTGCAACAATACCGCCGCCAACAGCTTTTGCAGCGGCAACGGAAAGACTTGCAATTTCTTCGGTTACTTCGCACTTAGTTGCAACTGCTCCTTTTGCTGTGTTGGTTATCCAATGAGCAGAGCTACGATAGATTGCAGCAATACAAGTATCGCCCACAACAAAGCTTCGGATATCTCTGCCTGCTTTTTTCTCAACATATTTCTGAATATAAAAAATTGAGTGATGATATGTTCCGAGTACTGTTTTGTGCTCAAGTATTGACTCGGCTGCGTCTCTATCATTTATCTTGGAAAGCAGTCTGCCCCAAGAACCGACTGCCGGTTTTAATACAACCGGATAACCCATTTCCTCAATTGCTTCTAATGCAGAAGATTCTGTGAAGGCTATTTTTATATCCGGTTGTGGGATATTATTATCCTGCAAAGCAGCAGAGGTCAGAAGTTTATCACCGCAAACAGATGCCACATGAAATGAATTAACACATTTTACACCGGCGCTTTCATAGAGGCGGAGCGCATGCAAAGCCCGCGAGTGATTTATAGAGCGCTCAATTACTACATCAAAATCAAATTGATCACGTTTAAGGTCGAACTTCAACTTTCGATCATCGATCATTATTAATTCAACATTGTTACGCTTGTTGAATTCCTCTAGCAATAGTTTCTCATCTTTTCTAATCAACGAATGTAAAAATCCGACTTTCATGGTTTTCTCCTTGGTTTAGTTCTTTTAGTTATTAGGTTATTTAAAATGTAAAAATAGGCGATAAGAAAAAGACTAATATGTTATTTAGACTTCTGCTTATGCTTGTAGTTCTGTTTTATGAAGTGAACAATATGAGGAAGTTCAGTAAGTTCAACTATCTTTCCTTTTTGTCCGATGTTTTTTACTTCTGCCAGTACTTCGAGCTGTAGTTCATCAGTGAGATCCTTTTCACCAATAATTTTTAAAGCAAACTTTAATGAAGCAATACCCGACATATGATCGAGTGCGAAATGAGTTTCTTTCCCAACAAGCTGCGGGCTTAAGCTCTCATAATGTGTTGGATTGATTGCAGCAGCGTGTGTATGCACGCCGGCACAATGAGTAAATGCATGTTTCCCGACAATAGGGTAGTTACGGGGAATCGGTACACCGGAATGAGTGCTTACAAAGTGATAAAGTTCGTCAAGCTTTTTCAAGTTCCAATTATTCATTCCAAAATCAGCGGATAGAACGATCAGAAGTTGAGCAAGATCAACAATACCGGCACGTTCACCTAATCCAAGCACCGACGCATCAATAATTTCAGCGCCGGCTCGGTAAGCGTCCAAAGCATTAGCTAAAGCTAAGCCTCTATCGTTGTGACAATGAACAGCAATCTTAGGATGAAGATCGCGTGAATTCAATTCGTTTTTTAATTTGGAAATATAATCAAACATACTTCTGTCAGTTCCGGGGATCATATAACCTGTTGTATCTGCAACACTGATCACGTCGGCGCCGGCTTCAACGGCAGCAGCAGAAGCTTCAACTACGTTATTGAATTCCGTACGTACAGTATCTTCAGGTGTATAACGAATTATTACATCCGGGTTAACACTTTTTGCAAACTTGATCACTTCTGTAATTTGATGAATTGCTTCGTCCAGTTCTTTATTGAATACGGTATTCAATCTATCGTCAGAAACGCAGTAGAAAATTCCAATAAAATCAACACCGCATTGAAGAGCAAGTTCAACATCACTGCGTAACGAACGCGCATGGGCGCCAATGGTAGCATTAAAACCGCTGTGAGCAATTATTTGGACAGAGTCATGTATCTCCTGCGTAACTGCGGGATGCCCGGTCTCAATAATATTTATACCGATATCATCAAGCATTTTTGCAATTGCCAGCTTGATGTGCCTATCAAAATAAACACCGGGTGTCTGTTCGCCCTCACGTAATGTTGAATCAAGAATTTGTAGCAAACTTATTCTCCCCAGTCCTCTTCCTCTTGAGGAGCTTCTTCAACTTTAAAAGGATCGAGGCTGGTTACTTCTAACTCTGTTCCGCAGTCTGCACATTCAAGTAATTCACCAACTACGGTGTCAGCGGCCTTTTCTATCTCCGCTCCACAAATAGGACATTCTGTCATAGTTGTTTTCCTTTTGTAAAATAAATAAATTGGTGCGAAATTAGTAATTCAGGTGATCAAATCCAAGTCAATATTTGAGTTCTTTCGAAAAATATCATTAAAAATGAATATTTATTCAATTGAAACTACTTATCAATTCATTTAAGTTTACTATGTTAAATAAATATTTTGAGGAGAAAGATTATGGATTACAGAATTGAAACCGATTCGATGGGAGAAGTTAAAGTCCCATCAGACAAGTATTATGGAGCACAGACAGCGCGTTCATTAATGAATTTCAAAATTGGAGGGGAGAGATTTCCACGTGAATTGATCAGAGCTTTAGGTGTATTAAAAAAAGCTGCAGCACAGACGAATAATGAACTTGGAATGCTTCCTGACGAGAAAGCAGAGTTGATAATCAAAGCTGCCGATGAAGTGATTGAAGGAAAATTAGATGAACATTTCCCGCTTGTTGT
>QILJ01000090.1 GCA_003233295.1 Ignavibacteria bacterium
CTCATCCAGAGTAAATAATTCGGCTTCCGAAGCAATATTTGTTTTATCATATCCAGCGCGAACTACGAAAGGCATCCCCATAGGATCAACTTCACCGGATAAATGCAGTCTTCCGGTGTTCGGTCTTTTATCCAAACGCTGATAACTTCCCTGCACTCTGAACAGACTCATAACATCAAGCATAAGACCTCCATACCAGCCGTTAGCATCATCCATAGTAGCATTATCCAACACTCTAACTTTACTATTGACAATTTTGCTCTGATCATCGTAACTGAATCGATCAATTTCATAAAGAGCGTCAAAGTAAGACGGGATATAGCGTTTACCGTTCCACGTTCTTTCAAACTTAACACGAAGACTGACTCCGGTAAAATCAAAATTGAAAAGTGCCCCCACTGCAGAACCGGAGCCAAAATCCAATATCTTGGTATAGGTATAATAGAGTTCTAAGCTTGTTACACTTGTTTGAAAAATTGGGAATCCTAAATCAGCGGAAGCGATTTGAATGTTTCCTCTGTTATCAGTTGGAATAAATGTCTTTGTTGAATCATCCAAATAGCCGTCAATGTACCCCGCACGTTTATCAACATCTGTAACATAGGATAATCCAACGGTCATTCCGCCAATGACAGGAATTTTTCCAAGAGTTGTGAATTTAAGTGGTCTTACATAACTTCTAATTCCAAGCACTCCGGCTTTAGCAAGATTCGCATACCCTGTTTCAACACCCCAAGTATCCATATCAACATCGAATACTAAACCGATCGTTCGTGCATCATAACTCGGACTGTTGTTGTACAAGTACATAATATTTCCATAACCTAAAGTCGCATAATCCAATGCACCAACTCTTGCATAAACCGGATCATGTTTCTGCCCCCACCGCAAATATCTTATAATAGATAAATAATCAGAAGTAGTTAAGAAATTTTCTGTACGAAGATTACCGTTTGAATCAAATTCCAGATTCAAATCTAACCCGGCGCCAAAATTACCAATGGCAATCTCAGGTCTAAATCTAAAAGTATAGTATGGATTTCCATCGATCATACTAATACCCAAACCGCCGTCAAGCATAGCGCCATTGTTAAGCACATTGTCGAACTGGGCGTTAATATTAATAGAAAACAGTAAAAATAACAGTAGTAAATACTTTTTCATATTATTCTCCTACTTAATTAAAATGAATTTTTTCGTAATTTTCTTATCATTTGAAGATAATTGATACCAATATATCCCCGATGATAAGTTAGATGCATTAAACTTTACATAATATCCAATATTAGTAGGCTGATTCCAAAGTACTGAGACCTCTTCACCAATTAAAGTGTATACTCTTAATGTGATATGAGCACTTTTACTAACAGAAAAAGAAATTGTGGTTGAAGGGTTAAATGGATTTGGAAAATTCTGGTAGAGAGTTATGGCTTCAGGCTGCAAGATGAAAACTGAATTGCTATCACTTTTAACCGATGTAATGAAATCAACTGTAACTGTCACGGTATCTTCTAAAAGTTCAAAGTTACCGTCAAAATCAATTTGTTTCACCATTCTCAGTAATAGTAGTATCATAAAAAACATAATCTTTTGGAGAATAGCTGTTACCATGTCCTTGTACAAAATTAATTGAGACCCAATCGAAAGTTGTATCAGCCTTTAAGACATAGTAGCCGTAGTTATTTACTTCTGTTGCAGTGCCCCATTTAAGTTCGACCGAATCGCCCACCACCGAGCCGAAAGAATATATCATTTCAACTGGTAATACACCATTAGGTTTGACAATATCTTGAGCAGAATAATTAATCGGCAATATCATAATCGTCATATATATATTAGTAAAATTCTAATTCTATTCATTCTGTATTGCACTATTCTTCCGAATAGTCATTGTTCAATTGCATACTGTTTAGTTGTTACAAAGTATGTAAACAATTTAACAATTATTCTGTTACCTCATAACCGCAAGTTTTTGAACATACGATTCTGATTGGTCCGAATCTTTCAGAATCACTTTGTAAATATAAACACCGTTTGCAATTCTATCGCCATCTTCGTCTCTGCCGTCCCATTCAATCTTATTAAAATCGGTTTTTAGGTCACTGCTAGTAAGTGAGATGTTCTTTATCAGTCTACCGGCTACAGTGTAAATTTTAATTATTACATCTTCCGGAACTCTTGTTAATTTAAAAGTAAATGAAGTTTTATCACTAAAAGGATTTGGATAATTATACAGATCCACGATCTTCAACTCATTAGACACAGTAAAATACTTATCAAAACTAAATGAAGCTCCGGAGACTTTTAGAAAATGATCTCCATCCTCAAGCGGAGGAGTATAAGTCGATTTTACTGTTTGATTTATTGTATCATAATCAACTTGCATCTCTGTATAAGGGATACGCTTGTTATCCAGATAATAATTAACAGCAGTAGTATCATAAACCGGAAAGGAACCTTCATAATCAATTTGAAATATTATCTCCGGCTTATTCGAAACAAAATCTCCATCAATTATATCATATCCATCAATGGTTACAGATGCTTCGGCACTTACTATATCCGTTAAAGTATCCTTCTTAACATAAAACGGAATTTGATAATAGTTATTATCTTCGAAGAATTCGGTTATCTTATCTTCGCTATCAACCGTTACAGCAAAGTACAAATTTCCCCAACCGTATTCTTTTAGAAGAGCATATTCATACTCAAAATACTTTCGGTTCATTGAGTCAATTGAGGTAGTAAATTTATCAATAAGCTGTGTGGAATTATCAGGCTTAAGAAGTTCAACTTTCACAGTAAAACTATCAGCTAACGATTCCCCAACATTATAGATATAGAAACTTAGCTTATTCTTTTCACCTTGAGTAACAGAATCATGCTCAACTGAAATAACTTGATAATTCAAACCAAGCTCAGCAACATCAGTATAATCAACACCTAGAGAATTTAGGACTGGTGATTGTTTATCATCACTCGCTTGAAATTCTGCTAACAATTTGATCTTCGGATAAAGATCAGAATCTATAAAACTCAAGTCCGCAACAGAATCCTGCAGAGCCAGACTTTGCAGTGTGTCTAAGACACCATCAGCTTTAATCCCAATAGGAGTATAAGTAATAGAAGAATTTGACGGAGTCTTTTGACTGATAACTAACTTATCCCACTTACTTGTCGGACCGATTTCTGTTGTCAGCATCGTCCCGCTATCGGAAAGGAATGATATTGTTGTATCTATTGTTACCGGTCCATTTGTTGCAAGTGAATATGCTTCTGGAACTGAACCTATTTGTGCACCTTTATAACCAATTATGGCCCACGAACTAGCTAACTTAAGGCTATCTATAAATTTACTCCCTATCGAATGTAATTTATTTCTTAATTCACTGTTTGTAACATCACCATCACTAGCAATGCTGATTGCAACAAAATAACGTTCACTAAGGGTATCTAGGAACGTAATATACTTATCAACATCTTCTGGTATTGCCTTAATATCAAATAATTTATACTCAACAAACTCAATGGATCTTCTATCAAACAAGCAAATATGATGACCTCTAAGAGTACTTGCAGGAATCATTTGTATTCCGTTCTTCAAAATTGATGCGGTATTGCCATCCATCCACCCAGAAGAATATAAAAATAAATTTTCGTTGTTTGGGGAAAGTTTTGTACTATTCTCCGTGTACACAAGATTGTTCATCTGTCCACTTATTAACGATAAAGAATCCCCTAAATAAAATTTACCAGAAAAATTACTATATAATGAATAAATTGAAGAAAAATTATTTGGACCAATAATTTTTGTTCTAAGCCAATATCTTACATTTTTTTGAAAATCACTAAGATTAACTTGTGTAAAAAATGTATCAAGTTGCACTTCAAAATTTTTGGCTCCAGAAAAATCTTTATTGAGAGAATATTCAACAGCGATACTTTCACTGTTCGGGTATGAAGCCGGATTGAGGATATCTAAAATATCATTAAATCCATTCTCTATTTGATATTGAATGATTGGACGGATGGAGGAACTGGCTACATAAAATGACACAGATGAAACATTATCCTCTTTACTTAACTCGTCAAAATCATTTTGAGGATCAAGTTTGATAGTCATCTGATGATTACCGGACATATCCTTTACAGCTAATTTCACACTTAATGAATCCTTAAAATTCGGTATTTTGATTCTAAGTGAAATTGAATCAACTTGAGTTTGATAAGAATGTAACACAAGAATTTCAAGAGAATCCTGAAGAACAGTCCCGTAATTAAAGATCATAAAACTAACTTCAACACTATCTTGAAGATCAGTGATCAAATCTGTATTAGTATCAATATCTTCTTCCTTTGTTACAAAATTGGGTTTCTGAGGAATTGGAAGAGTTATCAAGGGATCACCTATCAAAGTATTAGTTAATGCAAATAATCCGTACACTCCTGTTGAGCCGTATGTCTGAAGCATTTCCAATTTTGCCAGTTTATGAGCTTCACTAACATTATAAATATTTTCAGCTAAAATTTTCTTATAGAAAAATTTAGGCATTGAAATGGAAGTAGAAATAAATCCTAAAGAAGAGTTCCCAATATAACCCAAACATTGTCCTACAGGATCCAGTGTAAACAATTGTGAAAATGAAATTATATCAGGTTCTGCAAATCTCCCAGTTGAGCAGCCGAAATCAGACACAATTGGATAACGATCCCTATTATTCTTCAACTGGGAAGGATGAGTTATTGAATTATCCCAAGTCTGTGTACCGCTGTGACCAAGATATG
>QILJ01000134.1 GCA_003233295.1 Ignavibacteria bacterium
CAATATCTGAATTAGCAAAACAACCTGTTCCAGAGCTGGTTGCCAAGGCATATTCTGACAGGAAAATCGCCTTTGGGAAAGATTACCTTATCATAAAGGATGATGAGTTTACGACCAAGCACTATCTATACAACATCTTTTACTTTTTATTAAGCGAAAGAGGACTTTCGCTTTACAAATTCAAGTTAAGTATTTTGGATTAAATTATTCCCACTCTCAATTTATCATTAATTTGATTTGAGCGAGATGAATCTCGCTCTACAATTTGGAGAAGGACTAAACGAATATAATTTGACATTAATACACAATCCTTAAATGTAGAGCTAATCTCTTGATTAGCTTTCTTGCTATTTCGTGGATGTTCTAAATTAAATTAGGCGAAAGAGGACTTTCGCTAATATGTAGAACGAATCTCCTGATTCGTTTTAGTATCTATATCTTTTACTTTGCTTTGAGCGAAAGAGGACTTTCGCTTTACAATTTCAAGCTAAATACTTTGGATTAAAATAATTCCATTCCCATTCATCAATATCCTCACATAAACCCGCTTTTACCGGATTGTTCAAAATATATTTAACAATTCTTCTTAACTCCTTTTGATCTCTTACAACATGATCATAGCTTTCATGCTGCCAAAACTTCCCTTTACGTTTAAGAATTTTATTTGCTTCACGAGCGGTAGAACCTTTAAACAACCTCATTATTTTCGTAACTACTGGTTCCTGTAGAGCGACATTCATGTCGCTTTCCCCTTTATCAACAACTAGAACTGAGCGAGATGAATCTCGCTCTACAATTGGGAGACGGACTAAGTGAATATGATTTGGCATAATTGTAAAAGATATAAGATCATACCTCTTCCCATCATAATAATGTAAAGCATCGTTAACAATTTGAGCTATCCTATTTTCTCCTAGCCACTTGTGACCATATTTGCAATTATCCAAGATGTTCTCATATTTAGTAAAGTTTATTCTTTGTAATTCAAGATATCTATTTCTTTGAATTTTATTATTCTTTAAACTAGATATCATTTCTAAACCTTGTTCATATTCCCTTTTAATTTTTTCATAAATCACTTTTGGAATTGTTCCAGCAAGACGAGTAGTAATAAAATATGCATAACCCACTGGTTGGTAATGTGGTAAATTTCTTTCGTAATAGACCATAATCGTAAGTTACACAATTAAAATTCTATATATTAATTATAGAGCCAATCTCCTGATTGGATTTGCTGCTATTTCGTGTATGTTCTAAATTAAATCAAGCGAAAGAGGACTTTCGCTCTACAAATATTTATTGTTAAAATGACAAAAACTTGTAGAACGAATCTCCCGATTCGTTTCTGTTTTAATTTATAGAGCAATATTGGATAATCTTAATTTCAGTTTTGTTTCATCGTTACAAAGCGAAAGAGGACTTTCACTTTACAAGATAGAATTGATATTCTTAATTAAATGACCTTTCAATCAGGAGAAACTCCCTTCCCTTCAGTTCTGTTATCATAAAACCTTGTTGTAGGATATGCGAAATCAATATCTTCGTGTTCGGCAAATCTATCCAAAATTTCCTCCCAGATTGTCTGCTCTATTCCCCTTCTTTGTTTTACATGGCAGAGAAATCTCATGGTTAATAAAACTCCGCTGTCTTTAACCGATGTATAAACTATTGGAGTGAGTGTTTTATAAATTATCATAAATTTCTTTGAAGCCTCTCTGATCTGCCGCTGAGTTTCTTTGCTTAAATTAGAAGCATGTTTATTCAAGACTTCCGATAATATTTGTTTCGCTTTTTTCCAGTCACTTTCAAAAGTAACAAGAACGGGAATTTCGTTCCATATGTATTCAAAGCCTGCAGTAAAATTTGCCTGCCACTTAGTAAATATCAAACCATTAGGAATATGTACTATTCTGCCGGTACTCTGGTCGGCATCAACCCAATTGCCTATTTCCATAACGGAAAATTGAAACAGCCGTATATCTATCACGTCTCCTGTAACATCATCGATCTGTACCCTATCACCGACAATCAGCGGTTTTCTAGTAACAAGAAAAACCCATCCGCCAATGTTTACCAGCATATCCTTAAAAGCAATTGCTAAACCGGCGGAAAGTAATCCTAAAAATGTCCCGATCGATTCAAAGATACCGAACCACACTTTTGACAGAAAAAGTAATCCTATTACCACCGTGGTTGTTCTAAGTGTTTTTGTCCAAAAGTATCTCTCTTTGTAATCATCCAGTCTTTCGATTATTGACTTGATTATAAGTATTCTAATGATCCAAAGGATAAGAATTATTACAAATGACTTAAATATCTGTGTTTGTAAAACCGGGGATATCCCAACAATATTTTGGATAAACTCTGTAATATTATTTACGTGCTCTTTCATCTTATTCCAATCATTCTTTTATGAATTGCGTAATTCTTTCGTGAAATTCAGCATTGCCATGTAGTTATCGTAATTAACATACTCAGGAATGCTGTTGCCCGACCCTATGATATATCCGCCGTTATACCCGGCAGCTTCAATATTTTTCTCAATGACCGCACGCACTTGTTTCGGTGTGCCTCTTGCGAGTAGATCAACATCTACATGACCTATCAAACAGAGTTTATCTCCGTATTTCTGCTTTACTTCTGCAATCTTCATTGCCTTTGGCTCAATTGGGTGAATAGCATTAACACCGCAGTCAATTATTTTATCGAACACATCGTACAAAACACCGTCCGTATGATAGATGAGCGGTTTGTTATACTCTTTTGCTAAATCTCCTATCTTTTTTAACCATGGGAAAAAATATTGGTCAAGAATATCGGGTGAAACCATCAAGCCATTTGTGAAAGCAATATCATCACTGAACCAAAGAATATCTACATTATCATGCTGAGCAAAAACTTCGAACATGCTTAAGACAAGTTCACCTAAGATATTATTCAATCTCGTAATAAGTTCGGGATTTTCAAACAAGGTTATGGAAAATGTTTCGAACCCCATCATCTCCCACGTCATTGTAAAAATATCACCATACTGACCGATCACTCCCATTCCATCAGAAAGCAGAGGTTTAATCTCATCTAATCTTGAATAATTAAAATCACTCTTGGAAGGGAATCTATAATTTTCAAATTCCTTTTCGTTGGTAATAACACCCTTCCCTTCCGAAGCCCAATTGAACTGCGGAGTTCCGTCATCTTTAATTTCTATATCTTCCGTGTTCATACCAATTTTCGAAGGATTAAAATCAGCAACCGGCTGAAGTTTTACATAATCATAACCTGCTTTCAGTGCAAACTCAATTTCATCTTGAAGATTTAATATTGGAAATCGTTCTTTTATTTTCGGATGAATACCAAGTTCAGCAGTAGGAATAAAATCAGCTTTTTCAAGTCTAAGTGTTTTTATTAGCTGTTCTATATCAGGTTTCATGCTTATACCTTAACTTCTGGATATAAAGCTAATAAAACTTTTTCCGGTGTGATCGGAGCATTATAAAACAACTCTAAATTAGGATTAAAAGATTTCATTGCATTTAGGATAGCAAAATAAACTCCAATACCATACATAAACGGCGGTTCTCCAATAGCTTTAGAGTTAAAAGGTCCAAACCTATTTTCAGAATTTTCTAAGAACTCAATTATAACTTCATCGGGAACTGAATATATATCAGGAATTTTATATGTCGAAAGCGTATTAGATTTTAGCTCACCATTCGCTGACTGTACAAGTTCTTCCATCGTCATCCAGCCGA
>QILJ01000499.1 GCA_003233295.1 Ignavibacteria bacterium
TTTTCTTTTCATCTAATAAATCAGTAATTTCGCATGGTAAATTGAAATGATAAGTAGTTAATGACAGAAAAGAAAAAAGTATTCATCCTCGGGTCAACCGGCTCAATTGGTGTAAACACCCTCGATGTTATTCGTCTCCATCCTGAAAAATTTGAGGTTGAGGGAATAACAATAAACAAGAATAGTGATCTTTTAGAAGAGCAGATAAAAGAATTCAATCCGAAGGTGGTAGTAATTCGTGATGAAAAAGTTGCTGATGATGTTCGTGAAAGAATTCCGCACAATATAGAATTATTGATTGGTGAAGATGGTTTAATTGAAGCTACGAAAAATGCCGATTATGATATTCTGCTTTCTGCGCTCGTTGGCTTTTCAGGATTACAGCCGACTATTGAGGGAATAAAGAGGGGAAAAAGAATTGCACTGGCTAATAAGGAAACGTTAGTTGTAGCGGGTGAAATAATTACAGAGCTCGCCGCAAAATTCAACTCTGAAATTATTCCGGTTGATTCCGAACACAGCGCTATCTTTCAATGTTTGGTTGGAGAAAAACATAAGGAAGTTAAAAAGCTGCTGCTTACTGCTTCGGGCGGTCCGTTTTTTAGAAAGACACGAGGAGAATTACAGAATGTAACAGTTTCCGAAGCGCTTGATCATCCTAATTGGAATATGGGGAACAAAGTAACGATTGACTCTGCAAGTATGATGAATAAAGGGCTTGAGATGATTGAAGCGCACTGGCTGTTCAATCTTCCAGCAGATAAAATAGATGTTATCATTCATCCGCAGTCAATCATTCATTCGATGGTTGAGTTTATCGACGGTTCGATTAAAGCGCAGATGAGTCAGCCGGATATGAGACTGCCGATTCAATATGCGCTATCATTCCCCGATAGGCTGCAGAATGATTTTACTTCGACCAGTTTAACCGACATTACGGAATTAACATTTTTTAAGCCTGATTTTAGTAAGTTTGAATGTATAAAATTAGCTTTTGATGTTTTGGAGGAAGGGGGGACAGCGCCCTGCATTTTGAATGCGGCTAACGAAGTTGCCGTCGAAAGATTTCTTAATAACAAAATTTCCTTTTTAGAAATTCCTGATCTGATTAAAAAAGCATTGAATGGAATAGATAGCGTTCAAAAACCGAGCGTTGAAACAATTATAGAGTGCGATAGTTTAACGAGAAAATTTTTAAAAGAGTAATAAGGATTTAGTTTTAATGGATTATATAATTTATTTTATTTTGACAATTGGGATACTGGTATTCGTTCACGAGCTTGGTCATTTCCTCGCTGCCCGTATCTGCAAAATGAGAACCGATGTATTTGCAATTGGGTTTGGTAAAAGATTATTCGGATGGAATAAGGTAAACGGTTTTACGACCGGTGATCTTCCTAAAGATCTTGACATGCAAGGACATACTGATTACAGACTCTCCATGCTTCCGCTCGGCGGTTATGTAAAGATTTCAGGAATGGTTGACGAAAGTTTTGATACCAGCTTTAAAGATGAAGAGCCGAAACCGTATGAATTCAGGGCAAAGCCGACTTATCAAAAGTTATTCGTTATCACTGCCGGCGTATTGATGAACTTGTTTCTCACTATTGCTGTTTTTACCGGGGTTAATTATTTCCAAGGAAAAGAAATAATCAAAACGACAAAGGTTGGAGAAATCCAAGCGAAAAGTTTTGCTTATGATGTTGGGTTCAGAACTGGCGATAAGATATTATCAATTAATAGTACACCAGTTAATGATTGGGAATCAGTTTATACTAATTTGCTTCTCAGCAAAGATGAATCGGTTAAAAAAATTGATGTAATAAGAGACGGTCAGAAAGTATTGTTAACTATACCGCAGGATTCGTTGAATAAAGCAGCCCAGCAGGCTTTCTTTTTGCCGATTGGCGAAGTTGCCCCGATTATTACGGATGTCATAAAAGATTCTCCAGCTGAAGATGCAGGTATTGAGAAAAAAGATATGATAATTAGGATAGCAGATAAACCGATCAATTCAACCGCAGATGTTATTAATGTTATATCTTCAAATCCCGATCATGAATTATCGATGGTATTACTGCGAGGTAAAGATACTGTTGTCACTGCAGTTACGCCAAGCATTGACGGTAGAATTGGAATAGGACTGCAAAACGCATACATGGGACCTTCAGAGTATAAAACATACAGCTTACCTGCTTCATTATCACAAGGTATTTCAGATGTTGTAAATTATGTTGAATTAACATACGTCTTTATTGAAAGAGTTTTCGCCGGCAAACTTGAGGTCGGTCAAGCTTTTGGAGGACCTATAAAAATTGCTCAGATGTCTGCGGAGTCTGCTGATATGGGACTTGTAGCTTATCTCAAATTTCTAGCTGTGTTGAGTTTAAGTTTAGCGATATTAAATATACTACCTTTCCCGGTTTTGGATGGCGGTCACTTTGTTATTATTCTTATCGAGGGAATAATGCGCAAAGAGATTCCAATTAAGATCAAAATGGCAATACAAAATGTCGGTTTTATAATACTATTACTTTTGATGGCGTTTATCATCTATAATGATATAATTAATTTGTAATCTTAAATTTTGAAAACAATTTGGCATCATGGAACATTCCGTGATGCCAGATTATTAACCCGGTTCTTTGATCTACTACAATCGGCTCGGCAGGGGAATCATCATTCTTCTGCTCATGATTGTATCTCTTAATTTATCCATCTGAATTAATCCTTAACCTTACTTTTATATCTTAATCTTGATCTTTAATCTTAATCTAATGCTAAAAGGATCAAGAGTAAGATTAGGATTAAGATCAAGAAAAAACACTTATATATGAAAGAAACATTATTTATTTTACTTTTGTCTATTACAATATTACATAGCCAAACACAAGATTCACTCAAGCATAAATTGAAAGATGTGGTTGTTGAATCATTGCATCAGCCGGTTTTGTATTCCGACGTTAATAGAAGTATTGAACTGATTGATACATCAGATATCTCAGTTTCTCCTGTTAACGCTCCTCAAGATTATTTGAATTATTCAGGTTCGGTTGAATTGAATCAGCGGGGGACAAACGGAGTTCAAGCAGATATTGGAATAAGAGGAGGCAGTTTTGAACAGACTTTGATAATGCTCGATGGGATAAAGATCGTTGATCCGCAGACAGGTCATCATAATCTCAACTTACCAATCTCGTTTAATAATTTAGAGAGGATTGAAATCGTAAAAGGCGGTTCCTCCAGTATTCACGGGGCAAATGCATTTAACGGAATTGTGAATTTCAAGACCAAAAGAAATAAGTTAAATAGTCTT
>QILJ01000012.1 GCA_003233295.1 Ignavibacteria bacterium
AAATGCAAGTAACCAATCAACCATTCAGTCATTCAATCTATCACGTCGAAGCGGAGCAAAGACGGACCATTCTAAACTAAATAATGATAACATCTACAAACAAAATACTGTTACACCCAATGACCCTCTTTATTCACAACAATGGGGAATACCCGCTACACAAATAGACGCTGTTTGGGACAGTACTAAAGGAGACACTAGCCAAATAATAGCAATACTTGATACCGGAGTGGATTGGCTGCACCCGGACTTGAAAAATAATATTTGGATAAATCCCGGTGAAATACCCGGTAACGGAATTGACGATGACCATGACGGCTTTGTTGACGACATAAGAGGGTGGGATTTTATAAACCACGATAACAACCCACTGGATGACAACAGTCACGGAACGCACGTTGCCGGAATTGCTGCAGCCGAAGGCAATAACGGGATTGGCATTGCAGGAGTGGATTGGCACGCCAAAATTATGCCCGTTAAAGTTTTCCAAAGCGATGGAAGGGGTGATGCCGCTACTATTACCAAAGGGATTATTTATGCAACCGACCACGGTGCCACCGTCATCAACATGAGTTTTGGCAGCTATGCCCGCTCTTTAACCATGGAGGAGGCTTTAGAGAATGCTTATGCTACTTCTGTTTTGGTGGCTGCTGCGGGAAATGATGGCTCCAATATTTATTCGGGCTTATTTTCAATTGGTCCGTTTTTCCCGGCGGCCCTCTCTTATGTTATCGGTGTTCAGGCAACTCAGCAACATCTGAACGGCGCAGGGAATTATCTTGTTCGTTTCACTAATTATGATAATGATGGACCTGTTTATAGTCAATTTCCAAATCTGTGGAATTATGAATTTTGTGCTCCGGGTGATAAGATTATTAGCACCATTCCAAATGGCAATTACAGAATTTACAGCGGCACTTCAATGGCCGCCCCAATGGTTTCCGGTTTGACTGCCTTATACCATCAAATTCATCCCTTACATTCTCAGGAATTGATGTGGGGTGATTTTATCAATACAACATTAAAATTTTTTCCGGTTAAATTATTTGATGCCTTACATGTAAAGGCTAAACCAGAAATGAACTTTGTAACTGATAAAATCGTTGATACGCTACAAGGGGATAACAAAAATGGTTTGGTCGATGCCGGGGAAACAATACAGCTTTGGTTTAAAGTCAGGAACACGTGGGGACAATCCGATAGTGTTTTTGTCGGATTAAAATTTGGGAAATTTGAAGATATCACCACTGCCCAAATTTTAAAAAACCAAGCATTTATAGGAAGCATTAGCCCTTATGCAACAAGAACAAATGAAACAAATCCGCTTTTGATTCATATCAGCCCATCTATTGCCAATAACAGAGACATTGTATTTCAAGGCCTGTTATGGTATAAAGGATCAACAGATACTGTAAAACAAAGAATTGTTTTGACGGTTAATCATGGAACTTATCTCGCAGGGGTAATAGATTCAACAATGGTTCTAACACCGGATAGATTATGGATAGTTAACAGCAGTTTCAGAGTTGGTGCAAATGGAAACCTGATTATCAAACCCGGCACTATTCTAAAATTAAACAAATCGTTTGACGATAGAGGTAATATTTTTTCTTATGGTAAAAAAGATAGTTTGATTAAAATTGAAGGTCCAGGCTCCATAATCGGAAGTGGTAATGCAAATTTTACTTATACTTTATTTGAAAATATTAACTCATCTATCGGAACATTTGGAAAAGGTAATTTTAATTTTGATAACTGCAAATTCAATAATATTAATACGTTGAACTCTATTGGTTCTTTCTTCTCAAGTTCTAATTTGAAAATTAGCAATTCAGCGATTTCAAACTCTATTTCTGGTCCATTTTTTGGAAGTTATTTACCTTCATTAAATTTTTATAAAAATACACTTGATAATACATTATTTTATGGTACCTATGCAGGAATGCTTTCATTCAACCCAGTGATTAAATATAATAATTTTAATAAAATCGTTAATTATTATGATTATAAAAGCACTACATTTTTATACTATGAAACGTCTGATATAAATTTTACTGATAACAATATTATTGCAGGTTCAATAGGTCCACATACTCCCTTTATTGAAACATACGGGTCGGCTGACATTCTAAATTTGACTTCTCAATATTGGGGAACTTCTGATACAAGTAAAATAAATAAAGTAATTTATGATTTTTATGATGATGTAACTTTACCGATGCTAAATTATGAGCCAGTACTTTTAGCTCCTTCTGATTCCGCCCACGGTATAGTTTGGAAAGTATTGGTTGACGGTATTGATCCACAAGATCAAGCAAACTTAATGAATCCTATTGGAGTAGGATCTCATAGGTTTGACGTTTATTTCAACCGTCCTATGGATACAAAATATACACCTCATTTAACTTTCGGAGTAAGAGCACCATATACACAGCAAGGTGTTGCGGACTCGTCCTTTTGGTCGCCGGACAGTATGATATGGACGGCATATAAAACAATAAAACTATATACTGGAGATGGTATAAACAGAATACGTGTGGCAGATGCGCGGGACCCCGAAGATTTTGTGATACCTATTGAAGATAGTCGTTATGAATTTTTAATTGATGCGGCAGGTCTCAGCTCTATTGATTTTAATTCAACAGCCGGACTTGGAAAAATTAAACTTAAGTGGTTAAAGCCTAAATCTACAGATCTACCGGATTTACTCGGTTATAATATGTACAGATTTACAAATCTTACCGATACAACTTATTCCGATACAACTCTTCTTAATAAGGACCTGATTACAGATACTACTTATACAGACTTTGACGTAACACCGGGGAATAGATATTATTATCTGTACAAGGTAGTACGTACAAATTTTAGTGAAAGCGATTATTCCAATGTTACAAGTGCAACAGCTTTAACCTCTTCTCCCGGCGATGCAAACGGGGATTTAAAAGTAGATGTGCTGGATATAGTAACCGATGTATCCTATATCTTAGCTCACAACCCACAACCCTTTATTTTTGATGCGGCGGATATAAACGGCGACTCTACTATAAACGTTTTGGATATAGTTGGTACCGTTAACATTATTCTCCATCCTTCGCCTCCTATAGCAAATCTTAACAAGACAAATACCGGGAGCGCTAATATAGATTTGGTTGGCAATGAACTGAAATTAAAAACCAATGTGCCGGTTGCGGCAATTCAATTAAAAATAAAGGGCACCGGCTTAAAGAATCTCCAATTTACTTCTAAAGCCGTACTTAAGGGTTTTGAGATTGCTAATGCCCTTCAGAATAATGATTCAACAAAGGTTTACC
>QILJ01000114.1 GCA_003233295.1 Ignavibacteria bacterium
ACAAATCCGGCGTTGAATAACCCGTGTTTATCTCCGAAGACAATTCTATCGCCGTCACCATCTATACCAATAATAACATCAGCATTCTTCTCTTGAGCAATTTTAACCGCTTCATCCATTTTGTTTTGACTCGTGGGATTTGGCGAACCGGTCGGGAAATATCCGTTCGGAACAATTCGCAAAGGAATAACTTTAATACCAGCTTCTGTAAGAGCTTTCATCATTTCCGGTCCTGCGGATCCGTTAAGAGTATCAAGGACAACAGTTAATCCATCTAAACTCCCTTTTGAAACCCTTGCAACATCCATTGAATATTTAATATATTCATCAGTTGGATTAGTAATAATCTGAAGTTCTCCACCGTATTTTTTTTCCAATTTAAAATCAGAGTGATAAATTTCCTTGATTTTTTTAAGTCCATCCAATGGTCCGCAATCATAGCCAATCGCTTGAACGGTTGGAACTGTAAACTTTATTCCTACGTAATGTTGAGGATTATGAGACGCAGTAACTGTAAGACCCATTGTATTAGGATGTTTCAAAGTTGTGAGCATAGTTGTGAAATAACTTTGCGGCGTACTGATCGAATCAAAACATGCATAAACTCTAAAGCCTGCATCAACAGCTGTGTTAATTGCAATTTCCATTACACGCGCACACCCTAATCTAGCATCCCTCATTATATTTATTGTATCAACGCCTAACAACTGAGCATAACCTAATGTAGCTTCAATAAGTCTCTTAACTTCTGAATCATTAAATTCATCAACTTCCCAGCGGGCATCATATATTTTAATCGGGTCTTTCATTTCATTTTTTTCCTAACATAATTTCTATTTATATCAATGTATTCAGTAATTCAGAGCCTAATTTATTGTAAAACAGATTAGTAATCTGTTTTACATGATTTGCAAAAATATAACTGGAAAGATATCTTTTATTACATCCATAAAATGTTGCTTTTTACTATCTTATTTTTCACTCTGAATCGCTGATTGTATTAAAAACACCATTTCTTAAAGACAGTTCTACGTACTATCTGTTTTTAATTTTTAAATAATTAATTAACTCTTCAGGATGATTTGTTTGAATTCCATCAGTTCCCCAATTCAATATTTTATCCCATTCTTCTTCTGTTCCTTTATCTTCATCAACAATCACTTTTATTCCATATTTTTTAGCGATATTCATGTATTCTTCATTTAGTTCACCCATATCGGTCGCAATAACTCTTGGATTAACTTCTTTAACTACTTTTCCAATATTTTCTTTTGGACCAGGATCGGGCATTGGAACACATTTATAACAATTTTCTTTTACCTCATTGATCACATTCATATACGAAGCGGGGATATACCAGATAACATTTCGTTCCATATTATAACGTTTAATAATTGGGATCAACTCTGCTACATATGGTTCTTTTAAATCCAAGTATATTCCAATTTGCCCTCTGCATAATTGTAATATTTCTTCGAATGTAGGTATTCGTTCATTTTCCCACTCTGGACCAACACGTTTACCAATATTCAATTTCTTCAACTCTGCAAGTGTAAAATCTCTCACTTTACCCTTAACTCTGCCTTCAGTATAGGCGTCAACAGTAGAATTATGAACACTTACAAATCTTCCGTCTTTGGTTTTCCTTATATCTATTTCTACAAAATCACATCCCAATTCTATAGCCTTTTTATAAGCTGCAAGAGTATTCTCCGGTATTCCAACATGCGCACCGCGATGGGCAACAACATACGTATTTCCATTTTTAGGTTTGGGAAAATAATCTTTTACTTTTTGTTCAATTGATGCATCCGGAGCCTTTGCAGTTGCCCACTCCGGTACAGCGTTCAATGCATCGACAAAATTATGAATCACATCCGTATGACAATCTTCCTGCCAGCCGCCTTCACGCAGCCAGTCCCATTCGCCGGTTTGATCGCAGACAATGCCATCTTCACGGATAAAATATGTCATCCATGATAAGTTTCTAAACGCTATATCTCTGTATTCTGTATTTCCTGTTGCTTTATAGAATAGAGCCATCACACTACCGTATGTTGAATTAACGCCACCCCATGCACGTTTATCTGCGTCTTGTTCACCAACAATAGTAACTCCGCCTGGTCGTTCAATTCCAAAATGATTAACAGCAAAATCGACACATAACTTAGCATGTTCTTCCCAACTGGGATCTAATTTTTCTTTCTTCTCAAGAAGGTAGCGTGCCATATTCATTGGAGCCCAAGTATTACGATTATTTTCACCAACTTGATCCTCAAAAAATTGTCCCCAAAGCGATTCTTCTCTTGTATCGGGAGAATTGAATTGGAATATAACAATCCAATTCCATAAATCTGCACGCGGTTTTTCAAATTGAGATTTTCCCATTTCAATTAAACTATCGAACAGCCGTAATATATAAACCATATTACTACTCACTTCACCATAATGTTCACCGGTAACTGCATCCACACGGAAAGGCCATGGCGAATGTTTTGCATCTCCTTCCCGCATATTTTTTGCAAGAATCTCAGCATTATGAATTGCTTGATCGTAATATCTTTTATCTTTTGTTACTTTGTAAAGTTCAAGCAAAGCATATCCGGCAATACCGCCTTTGTCAGGTTCTATTACATCGTTGCTATACTTTGCATCATTCTGCGAGCTTTTCGTTAAAGGAAACTCGTTGTAATATCCTGTTGAACGAGTGAAAAGCGGGTATACTCCTTCATTCCGCGTGTTTGCTTCTTTAACAAGATAGTCGCCCATCTTTTTTGCAAATTCTAATACTTTGGGATTTGATTTCCCTTTATATTTCCAATATTTGATATATGAAATTATTCCCATTCCATTTTGAGTAGCCGGTATAAAATCCGGACGATAAGATTGATAATTCTCATCCATAAAAGTTATATGAACAAAAGCAGGATAACCATGCTCATTAATTGGTGCATTTAAATACCAATCCATCTCACGTTCAAGAGCATCATCCCAAGTTGTCCATGGAACAAGATGCGGAGGTTTTTGATCATCATATTGTGCATTATGCCAGCCGATTTTGCTTGGCATATAATTAAAACTTTCCTGAGCGTAAATTACATTTTGTTGTGTAGAAATAATGATCATTATTACAACAAAAAATCCTAACATATTGAAGTACTTTCTCATAAAGAATTCTCTTTTTAATATTTAGATTTAATTATATATTCTATGGTCTAAATGGTTATTTATGATTGTTATAATATATCTACAATCAGAAACAATCACTTTTGTATAAAGATATATTTTTTTAATAAATATCAATAGCTAATCA
>QILJ01000574.1 GCA_003233295.1 Ignavibacteria bacterium
AGACGACTAACTCGCTCTAAGCGTTTATAGATTTTACAATTTCACCTTTTTGGTATAAACGCTAAGACCGAGTAAATCGGGGCAAGTCCTTGTTTTAACTATCCATTTCTTGTTTAGTTACTTTATATTTTAACTCTATTGCATAATTCCGGTTAACTGTAACAATAACAGCAATTCTTTTGAGGCAAATTGGGCAATAAATTGGCAAAATTCTCACACAGAAGGAGTTGACTGGTACAACTGCAATGCCGCGCATAGCCAAGCATTAAATGCCAATCAAAAAGCTTATGCCGCTTGGAATTTGTGGGCGGGTTTGGTTAAGTAAAGCTACTTAGAAATTTCATGCTCATTACGGAACGATTTATCCATAAGCATTTGTTGCATAATGTAACATAATGTTGTATATTGTAACATGTGAAATAAGTCTGAGGTAAAGATGAATACAGTTGTAAGAGTCTCAAAGAATATAGTAGAAAAAGCCAGAATACGATCAAAAGTAGAAAACCGTTCTCTTGCCGGACAGATTGAGTATTGGGTAAAGATTGGTAAAATAGCTGAAGAAAACCCTGATCTTTCCTTTGCACAAATAAAAGAAATATTGATTGGACTTGAACAGTTAGAAAACGAAGCAAAAAGTGAATACCAATTTGGATGATTGAATAGTGAAAATTTATCAATCGAGTTTATTTGCACGTAAAGTCAAAAAATTTCATCATAAACAAAAATTAATTTTAGATAAAGAAATTTCAAAGATTGCTAAAGATCCTAAGATAGGTATAGAAAAAAGAGGCGATTTAAAAGGAATATTTATTCACAAATTTAAAATCAATAAACAATTGTATCTTCTTTCATATCGAAAAAAGAATAAGGATATTGAATTGATAACTATTGGGTCTCATGAAAATTATTACAGAGATCTAAAGTCATACATAAATTAAAAATAAAGCAAAAAGCATACGCTGCTTGGAGTTTTTGAGTAAATTTTGTTAATATGGATTTATTCTTAAAAGAATTGTTGATCTGGGTTTTAAATTAATATCAAATTTATTTGTGGAGTCTGCAATAATTTCTTGATTTTGCGGTTCAACAACTTGAGCAAGATAAGGAAATTTTATCGTTCTCTTTCCGCCTTCAACCGTGTGAATAGATAACCAATTATTCCCGATATAAAGTACATCATCTGTTTCAATGTAAAAATGAACTCCAGCTTTTTTCCAAACATTTCTTAGCTCCGAAGCTGTCCACTTTATTTTTTTATTTCTAAGCTCTTCATCATCTTGATAATAAATTTTTGTTCCATATCCATCTGTCCATAAAACTGTAATTCCTTGCTGCCGCCATTTTTCTATTTTAAGTATTTCATCCTTTTTCAATTTGAGTAGTCCCATCAGCCAAATTACTTTGTATTGGTTTGTAGAAATATTTTCAAGATCAGTACGCAGAAATAGATCATAGGGTGCTCCCGTTTTTGCCAATGGATAACGATTAGACAAAATTTCATTGGTAAGTTTTCCATAGCTTGCATCCCAGAACGAAAGTTCTTCATCGACAATTACGCACACTTGGGATTGCATCTTATCCTTATTCTGTGGATGAAATTCTGTATAAAACTGCTGTGTCTTTTCTATTACATTTAGTAACGCCGGATCGCTGAACCAGCCTCCCCACATATCGAACCACCACCCTCCATAACCATAAGCAAGCATACGACCGGCATTTTTCCACAAAAAAGATACTGATGTTTCCATATCTTTAGGACCAAGCCACACACCACTTTCATACTGTCCAGGTGGCGCAATTCCCTGCGAACAATCTTTCAACAAAGTTGTTATTGAAGTTCGCGTGTCATTTTCGGCAAGCCAAAGTTTTCCATGTAATTGTACCGATTGTACTGCCGCCATTGGCGACCAGTCTTCACCAATAACACGGTTATAATCATTTGGACTTGAAAGATAATCCAGGTATTTGCATTCCAGCAGTTTAGCCAGCGCACCATGTCCTCGCCTCGGATCAGTAACAAAATAGTGATATCCATAGAAAGCTCCTGTCAGCAGATTTCCATCACTTATTTCCTTCACAATTTTTGAGAAATACTCAATGTTCTCAACCATTACTTCAGCTTGGAAACGGTAAGTATCAATATAATTTTGCTCCTTTGCTGGATCCCTCCATTCTCTTCTTTCTCCTGGTTCGCTAATGTTTGCTAATTGTGCCGATTCAAAAGTAACGCTTTGTTTATTCCATGCACTCTGCAGCGCTTCAGCGCTGTCATGGTATTCACTTCTCAACCATTCGCGAAATGCTTCTAATCGAACCGGATTTTCATCATGGTATTGTTTGGGATGATAAAACCATTCTTCAGTGAAACCACTTGCAACATGTATTCCAATTAAATATTTAGAGTACTTGGATTTTAACACCCAATCAATACAATCCTCAAGTATTTTGCCTGTTTCAGTTCGCCATGTTTCAGATGCAAAGCACTGACGGAATGTACTTCCATCGGGTAATTGAGAAGATGCTTCCGGATTTATATCTTCCCACCATTTTGGAGGATCTAAATAAAAACGAATTATTACTTTAGCTTGCGGGTCTGATCCGATAATATCTTCAAAGTCTTTAATTAAACTGGAAAAATCATATTGATTTTCTCCAATCCAAATTGGTGATCTGAAAGAACCAATTCCCGAAGTTGAATTTATGCCTCTTTCACCAAGATAGGATGGAATATTGTAAAGATGAATACCAGTAGCTGCAATCTCTTTATAGTATTTCTTTTCTCCTAAATATGACATATACGCAAATGGCGGATAAGGCTTTCCATCAATAAATAGGGTTGGAATATCATTAGACGTTTTTACTTCAGCACGCGATTGGGCAACCAATAATTCTGTCGTAAAGCAATTTAAATGCACAGCGATAAATAAGAAGAAAAACCTCTGAGAGAAACTTTTAAATATTTGTTTTACCATATTAGAAATTTAACAATGAAGTGGATGAACTACAAATATTCAATAATTTTAGTGACTTAGAATTAAACTCTATCTGTTAGTCCATACGTTTCTACTTCTTCGTTTATTGCGTTTTGATTTGAAGTTCGCAGAACCGCTCTGTTTTTTAGATTTAACTTTTCTTTGTTCGGGTTTCTTAACTATTTGTTTAGGAGCTACCTTTGCAGTTCCGTTAGATACAAATGGGTGATCTTCAATAACGGGAATTGGTATTGAGATCAACTTGTTGATATCTTTTAGATACGCTTTCTCTTCTCCATCGCAAAGTGAAATAGCTACTCCGCCCAATCCGGCTCTTCCA
>QILJ01000235.1 GCA_003233295.1 Ignavibacteria bacterium
AGTTATTACAGTTTTTTTCACACCATCAGATACAATTGCATACACAGATTCATTAGCAGTAGTATCAAATGCTTCTAATGGTAACCAAACAATTGCTCTATTTGGAGAAGGGATTGATACAAGTATAGCTAATCTTCGAATCTCCGATACAGAACTATTTTTTGAACGAGTAATTATTGGACAACTTAGAGAAAAAAAAGTCACTCTTAAAAATTCTGGTACACAATTACTCTTAGTAACAAGTATAATCATTTCCGGCGATAGTTCATTTTCAACAAATATTGATAGTTTCAATATAGAACCTTCAGATTCTCTAATAATTCCGATTACTTTTCAACCTAAGGATTCAGTGCTCTACATTGATTCGCTTAATATAGTATCTAATGCAGTTAACAGTAACTCAATTATTTATTTAAATGGAGAGGGTTTTCATTACCCATTATCAATCAATATAAGTGTAAATAAGCCATTTGGTAATAATGATATTACCAAAACAGAGAATTATCGGCTAATTGGAATCCCTGGAAGAACAGAAATTTCTGTCTCAGCAACCGTAAGCGGAGTTTATGGAGAGGATTGGAAAGCATTTTACGATAATGGTGGTGATACATATATAGGTTCAAAAGATTTTACTTATTCTTTAGGTATCGGATATTGGATATTAAGTAAGAGTAATCTTGCAATTGATAGTCTGGAAGTAGTTACGGTAGAATTGGATGAAAACAATTATGCATCAATTCCGTTACTAAATTTGATAGATACTAAAAATGATGCCGGCTGGAATATCATTACTAATCCCTTTAATAAGAAGATTAAATGGAACGATATTAAGACGCTTAATAATATTGATCCTAATATAGATTTATGGGGCTATACGGGCAACGGACCTTATAATGGCTATGATAAAGCTGATACAATGTATCCTTATAAAGCATATTACATAACAAATCTCTCCAATCAAGATTCTCTAAAAATACCTTATTTTAATATACATGGTAATATTAATACCCCGGCTATCCCAGACCTGATTGTTCCTCAAAGTTTATCTGTACTGATGGAATATTCTAAAAGAGATATTTCAGAATTAAAGATTGGCTTTGATGCCGGAGCTATTGAAGGGTATGATATACTGGATAAATATGCTCCACCTTCTACCTTCAACTCATTTGCATTAACACTTGTTAATAAGAATTTAACTTCTCAGTATCAATACCTTATTCAGGATTATAGACCAGAACCAATTGATGGAGAAATTTTTGATTTACTTGTTAAGGGGAAAACTGGCAGCAATATAATCTTAACTTTCGAGGGACTTAATAATTTTGAAGAGTTTGAAATCGTATTAGAAGATAATAGATTACATAAAATCTATGATCTAAAAGAAAGTTCAGTTGTTAATTTAAATCTACTACATCAGAACAATGAATTCAGTCTTCTAATCGGAAATAGTGATTTCATTAAAGAAAATCTGAAGAGTGATATCCCGCAAGAGTTCATTCTGTATCAAAACTATCCGAACCCATTTAACCCAAATACGGTAATCAGATTTGCTCTACCGATAACCAGTAAGGTTAGTGTTAATATCTATAACATTTTAGGAGAATTGGTTGGGAATCTACTTGACAGTCAAAACATGGAACAGGGTTATCATGAAATTGGATTTGATGGTAGTAAGTTATCGTCAGGAGTTTACATCTACGGAATTACTACAGAAGGATTTACACGAGTAAAGAAGATGATATTAATAAAATAATTTTTCTATATGTGGATTATCAAAATAAGTACTTCTGTATTTTGCATTCTACTGATGGCAGGCACCATTTTATTTGCTCAGGAGGATAGTAAACCGAAATTCTTCAATTATGAAGATTATGCTTCCCGGCATATTCTATATGAAAGAACGCTTGGTTTTGGTTTTAGCGGAGGTGTAAATTATGTGACGGTCTTTAATGACCAGAATGAGGTGGGTTATTTAGGAAGCGGACATTTAACATTTCTTTTTCCTATTAGATCACATGTTACATCAATAGGAATAAAAGGTGTTTATCAATATGGGAAATTAGTTAACAGTACAAATTTTCCATCCATTTTGTTGGGTGATATTTCCACATATAAATTAGAAAGAAATTACTCCCAGTTTCTTGGTGGCGTTACAATTCAATTTCATCCCAGCTATCACTCATTTACTATCGCATTAAATTTTTTAGCCGGCAAATTTGAGTTTAGGGATACAAAGGAAAACGAAATTATCCTGTACCCTACGCTTGAGTTGAAATTTTGGCTTTCTCGTGGTAGTTCGCTTGATCTTGAATTTGGAGGAGTGATACCCATAAAGAAGAAAATATTAAATGATCCAATCTATGATGCCCGAATTGGGTTTTCCTTCTATCTTGTTTCAGATTATGATAAGGATAGCGATGGAATACCAGACGACTTAGACCAGTGTCAAAATACATCCCCTGGTGAAATCTCGAATGAAGATGGATGTAGTTTATCTCAGTTAGATAGCGATAGTGATGGAATAATGGATGATAAAGATAAATGTCCGGATACACCTCCCGATGTGTCAGTTGATTCTTCAGGATGTCCCTTTGACTCGGACGAAGATTTAATTCCTGATTATTTGGATGTATGTCCCGATACACCCGTGGATTTAGAGGTAGATTCATTTGGGTGTCCTTTTGATGAAGATTCAGATGGAGTACCCGATAAAATTGATGAATGTGCGGGAACACCTATAGGTGAGACAGTAAATGAATTTGGATGCAGCAGAAATCAAATAGATTTTGATTTGGACGGAATTCCTGACTCTATTGACGTTAACGTAGAGCAACCAGAGACCTACAACTTTTTTGAAGATGAGGATGGCAATCCGGATAATACGATTTATCCAGAAAAATATGACTTTAATCCACCTGTAGAGGTGTTTGAGATAGAAACAGTTACACTGACTAAAGATGTTGAAGGTAGTTTAATTATTGAATTAGTTAGTCTTTATGAAGATTATCCAAATACGTCTTGGGTTGTAGATGTAAATAGTAGTAAAAATGCAGAAGAAAAAGCAAAAATAATTAAACAATTTATCGACAATGAGACAGGTAATCCGGATAGGACAAGAATAGAGTATAGCTCAAGTGGCGATGAGAATATTTACTTGCTTATTGATAAACGAAAAGCGAGAACCGAAGCACTGGAAAAGTTGGGATTATCTGATTAAAGACGATAAGATTTTTGATTGAGACAATATTTTTTAGAAATAAAAAAAGGAATGTACAATGGGAGCACATTTTAATTCAAATCAAT
>QILJ01000254.1 GCA_003233295.1 Ignavibacteria bacterium
TTGATATTAAATTTGTGTTTGAATTTACAAAATTATCTTGCGATTTTGAATTAGTATAATTTGTTAAACAACATTAATTTAATACTATAAAAATTATGGGTTTATAAATGAAAATAATTATTGCCGGTGTCGGAGATGTGGGCTATCATTTAGCCAAACAATTATCAAGTGCTGATCATGATATTTCAATTATTGATGTTGACGAAACACATGTTGAGAAGGCGGGTTCGAGTACGGATGTAATGTCAATTCATGGTTCGTCAACTTCCATAAGGGTTTTAAAAGAAGCTAAGGTTGAGCAGACTGATCTTTTAGTGGCTGTTACATCAGTTGAATCGATAAACATTAATACGGCTATTTTAGCTAAAAAACTTGGAGCAAAAAAAACAATTGCCCGTGTCAGCAGCGCTGAGTATGTATCGCTCGGCATCGACTATTTGATCTATCCGGAAGAACTTGCCGCTGTTGAAATTGCAAAATTGCTCAAGAGATCTGCCGCAACCGATATCGTTGAAATAGAGAATGGAAAACTTTTAGTTATTGGGATCAAGATAGAGAACAATAATCCGATCATCAATATGACTATGCGCCAGCTTGCCGAAATGAATCAGTCAACATCCTTCAGGGTATCAGTGATCCAGCGAGGGACACAAACAATAGTACCAACAGGTAATGATACTTTTATGATCAATGACCAGATATTCATAATAACCACTCAAGATGCATCTGAAGATATTATGAAGATTGTCGGGAAAGAAAATGTTCAAATTGAAAATGTTATGATTCTCGGGGGTGGCAGAATAGGAAGAAAAGCTGCAAAGTTATTGGAAGATAAGATCAATGTTAAATTGATTGAATCGAATAGTGAAAAAACTATGGAGTTGGCTGATTATCTGCGTAAAACCCTTGTTATTCAAGGGGATGGAAGAGACATCGACCTTCTTGCTCAAGAAGCAATAATTGATATGGATGCATTTGTAGCTGTAACTGCCGATGCAGAGACGAATATAATTACTTGTCTAATGGCAAAACATCTTGGAGTTTCAAAAACAATTGCCCAAGTTGATAATGTTGACTACGTTCCTCTTACTCAAACCATAGGGTTAGATTCTCTTATTAACAAAAAATTAATAGCAGCTAACATTATATCAAGATTTATCAGAAGGGCAAATATAATTTCGGCTGTTACTATTCCAGGTATTGATGCTGAGGTGCTGGAATATGTAGTAAAATCCGGGAGTTCAATTACAAAGAAACCAGTCAAGAATCTTAAATTTCCGAAAAGCGCTATTATCGGCGGTTATATCAGAGACGACATTGGATACATTGCCGTTGGAGATACTGTTTTTCAGAATGAGGATAAAGTCGTTGTATTTGCTTTACCTGAAGCGATCAATAAAGTCGAGGACTTTTTTGACTAATGCTCAACTATAAAGTTATTTTCAATATCGTTGGATTTCTCCTTGTGCTGGATGGAATAGCGATGATGCTTGGTATTCCGTTCTCAATTTATTATGGGGATGATGACATACTTGTTCTACTTCTTTCGGGTGTCGGTACAAGTCTTATCGGGTTTATTTTGTACTACCTTAACAAAAGCAGCAATAAAGATATTAGAAAAAGAGAGGGGTACATAGTAGTTTCGCTGGGATGGCTGGCGATGACAATTTTCGGGGCTATTCCTTTTGTCATTTATGGCGCTATTCCAAGTTACACGGATGCGTTTTTTGAGACGATGTCGGGGTTCACTACTACAGGGGCTTCAATACTTAATGATATTGAATCAATACCTCACGGACTGTTATTCTGGAGAAGTTTAACTCAGTGGCTTGGAGGTATGGGATTTATCGTGTTATCGCTGGCAATACTGCCAATATTGGGCATTGGAGGAATGCAGCTTTTTATTGCAGAAGTTCCCGGACCGACGAAAGATAAAATACATCCAAGGGTAAGAGAAACCGCAAAACGGTTATGGGGAATTTATGTGATCTTTACAGTTGCAGAAATAATTTTGTTGTTTGTCGGAGGGATGAGTTTTTTCGATTCAATCTGTCATTCATTCACAACAATGGCAACGGGAGGATTTTCAACTAAGCAGAGCAGCATTGCATATTATACTTCACCCTTTATTCAGTATGTAATTATTTTGTTTATGTTTCTGGCTGGAGCAAATTTCTCACTCCACTATTATTGGCTTCACCGTAAGATAAAACCTGTAACACAAAATGAGGAGTTTAGATTTTATTTTTATCTCATTGTAGGTTTTACCCTTTTGATCTTTTTCGGAAGAGTATTTAAGTCAACAATAGGTGTCGAACTAACTTTTAGGGAATCGCTTTTTCAAGTTGTATCTATGATAACAACAACTGGTTTTGTTTCTGCCGATTATGAAATGTGGGGAGTTTTCTTTCATGTGATATTCTTTCTTCTTTTGTTCATCGGAGGTTCCGCCGGTTCTACGGGTGGTGGAATAAAAGTTGTAAGACATTTAATACTAATAAAAAACAGCGCTTTGGAGCTTAGAAGACTAATTCACCCACGTGCAGTCATCCCGGTTAGATATAATAAATCAACAGTCAGTCAGGATATTGTTTTGAACATAATGGCGTTCTTACTTTTCTACATTGCAATATTTGTTTTCGGCTCGTTAGTGTTAAGTTTTATCGGGCTCGATTTCCTTACATCAATGGGAGCAGTTGCTACTTCGCTTGGTAATGTTGGTCCTGCAATTGAAACGGTTGGTCCGGTTGATAACTTCGCCCATATTCCGGATATTGGGAAGTGGTTCTTATCGTTTTTAATGTTGATGGGGAGATTAGAATTGTTTACAGTTTTGATTATCTTTTCACCTGCATTTTGGAAAAAATAAAATTAATGAGTTAAAATGAAAAAATATTATCTGGTTTTATTTATTATACTAATTTCAGCTGCTGTAAATTTTGGACAATCAATTTATGTCGCAGAATCAGTAACTGAAAGCGGCGAAGCTATTGGAGCAAAAAACGTTTGGGATATTGATCCTTGGGGAAGATCGCTATATATCGTTTATGATAACGGAGGACCGATAAATGACGATATTTTATATCTATTCATTGACAAATTTATCGATGGGAAATTTCAGCCTTTTGACAGCAAAGTGATAGAGATTAAAAAAACCGCTTCCAGAATAAAGTTTGATTATAAATTCAAAGATACCGGCAAATTCAAAGTCTATATAGTTAATGAAAAGGAGAAAACACTTTCATCACTTTTGTTAACCCTCAGGACAAAAACCGGTGAAAGCAATAAAGCTGAGAAATCGGATAATTATTACGACGGAATAAGTATGATCTTCTGCGAAAAGATTTTGGTGGGAGGTACACCGCTGGGAATTGTAAAATCCGTTTCACTCAGCAGAAATTCAGGATCGGTATATATAAAAATATCTCACTATGCACCGCTGAATACAAATACGATACTAGTCGATGTTTGGAGAAAAGGAAATAATTCGTATGACTATGATGAATACGTTGAATCGAAGAAATACAAAGTTGATCCAACTTGGCGAGACACTTTTTTTAAGTATAAATTTTACAAACCGGGAAGGTATAAAATTATAAT